>JAKAZN010000130.1 GCA_021815835.1 Pseudomonadota bacterium | reverse complement strand
CCGGTCGAGAACAAGGCTTGGGGCGCGGCCTGACCGGGGCCGGGCCGACGCACGCAGTTTTTGTTGCGTTATCATAATGTATAGCCCGTCGCCCCATGGTGCGGCGGCAGGGACCGGACCGGACGCCCTGCCTCCGCCGCGATCGGATCGGCGATCGCCGCCGCCCGGTCCACGCCGCCCGGTCCCGGTCATGCGCCAGCCCTGCCTCCAGGAGGCCGGCGGTCGCGGCCTGGCGAGCCAAGCCAACGATCCCCGGCGGGGGTCATATGCGGGGCGGACAGGATTACCGCTGGCAAAACCGGGGGCGGGTCCCTATATAGCCGCCACGGCGCTTTTCCAGCCTGGGCTTCTTGTGCCTTGTTTTGCGGCTCTGTCGCGACCGGTGCTCCCAAATTTGAAAAGTATTCCGGCCCGCATCCAGCGGGCCGCCGGTTGCATGGAGACAGACGATGGCACAGGGTACAGTCAAGTGGTTCAACGGCCAGAAGGGCTTCGGCTTCATCCAGCCCGATGATGGGGCGAAGGACGTGTTCGTCCATATCTCGGCGGTCGAGCGCGCCGGGCTCGGTGGCCTGAACGAAGGTCAGAAGCTCAGCTACGACATCGAGAACGGCCAGCAGGGCAAGAGCTCCGCGGTCAACCTGAAGTCGGTCTGAACCCGCAACCCGGTGCCGCCGCCGGCGGCACCGGGCGTGACGGAGACCGGGCGCGACGGAGGCTGCCTTGACCAGTCATAAGTTCTCGGTGGGCCAGGTCGTGGCATTCATGCCGGGCCCGCGCGACGCCAACATTCCCCGCGGCCGCTACAAGGTCCAGCGCCTGCTGCCGAGCGAGACGCGCGATCCGCAATATCGCGTGAAGCACGCGGTGGACCAGCACGAGCGCGTCATGGCCGAGAGCCAGCTCACGGCCGAGCCCGAGACCGGCCGCCCCCAATGGCCAGGAACGCGCGCCCCGTCATGACGCGCGCCCCATCTTCACGCGCAGGAGACGACGATGGCCTTCAAGCCGAACTACAATCAGCAACGGGCCGAGCGGAACCGCGCCGCGCAGGCGAAGAAGGAAGCCAAGCAGCGCGAGCGCGAGGCCGCCAGCGCGCGCCGTCGCGCCGGCCAGCAGGACGCGCCGGCGGAGACCCCGCCCGAGCCCGACCAGCAGCCCGGTTCGTGACCGCCATCCGCCCAACCGAGGACCGCAGCCGATGAAGCGCCGTGCCGATACTGCCTTCGTCCTGTTCGACGTCACCTATGTCGATGGCAGCCAGACCTCGCGCCGCAAGGTTCCCGCGCTCCTGCTCAAGGACCCGCAGGCCGACGCCGCGGTCAAGGCGGCGATCGAGGCGCAGGATCGCGAGATTGCCGTCGCCTCCGGCCGGCCGCGGGGGGTGATCAAATCGGCTGCGCGTTCCCGGGCATGAAGGGCGCGCGCGCGGGCGGGGGTGTGGCGTGATCGCCCCAGGGGGGAGTGCCGGGGGCGGAGCGTCCGGGTGGGAGCAATGGGTCGTGTGGCAGGCCCCGCTGCTGGCGGCGACCGCGATCGGCACCCATCTGGTGATGTCGGCCAGCCAGACCCTGCTGCATCGCTGGATGGGCCACCGCAGCTGGGGCGGGCGGTTCTTCCGTAACCATATCGATTTCCACCATCATCTGTACGCGCGAGGCCATCTGACCTCCGCCGTCTATCGCGGCGAGGAAGGCAACAATACGCCATTCTTCCTGATCCCGACCCTGCTGGTGGCGGGCGGTCTGTTCTTCGTCCTGCCACTGGGGATGTTCCTGGCGATGGCGCTGGCGGCCGTGGTGTCGTTCCGCGCGCATGTCTATTTCGACAAGGTCTATCACGTCGCCGGATCGCCGCTGGAGCGCTTCGCCTGGTTCCGCCGCAAGCAGCGGATGCATTTCGTGCACCACCTGCACGCCAACACCAATTTCGCGGTGATCGATTTCTTCTGGGACCGGTTGTTCGGCACCTATCGCGCGCCCGACGACGAGTCGCGTTGAGCCCGGCAGATCCCCCACCCGCCGGGACGGTACCCGGCGGGTGGGGGGACGCCACGGTTCAGCCGTTGGCGATCGCCTCCAGCGCCAGCCCCTTCGTCGCCGGGCCGAAGCCGCCGATCACCACCACCACCACCGCCATCGCGAAGGCGATGAATCCGAACACCGCGTTCACGCCGCCGATGCCGAGGAAGATACCGATCGCCAGCCCCGACAGCGCCGCCGACAGCCGGCTCCAGGAATAGACGAAGCCCACCGCGCGGGAGCGGATGCGGGTCGGGAACACTTCGGCCTGGTAGTTGTGGAAGGAATAGGACAGCCAATTGTTCGACAAGGTGATGATCACGCCGAGCACGATGAGGGTGACCGTTCCGTTCATATGCGCGAACAACAGGCCGAACACGCCGATGCAGATGGCGGCGCAGACGATCTGCCATTTCCGCTCCATCTTGTCGGCGATGAACGTACCGAGCAGCGGCCCCACCGGATTGGCGATGGCGATGATGAAGGCGTATTCCAGGCTGGTGGTGACGTGGATGCCCTTGGCGATCAGCAGGGTCGGCACCCAGGCGGCGAAACCGTAATAGCCGAAGGTCTGGAAGAAATTGAAGATCGACAGCACGATCGCGCGCTTGCCGTAGGGCGGCTGGAAGATCTCGGCGAAGCTCGCCTCCCCTTCCTCCGCCACCGGCGCCCCGGGCGGAGGCAGGGTGCCGAGCTCGGCGCTCGCCTGGGCTTCGATCCCGGCGACGATCGTCTCGGCTTCGGCCAGACGCCCATGGCGGGCGAGCCAGCGCGGGCTTTCCGGCAAACCAAGGCGCAGCCACCAGATGAACAGCGCGCCGATCGAGCCGATCACCACCACCCAGCGCCAATGCTCCACGCCGAGGATCCACGCCAGGAACGCCACCACCGGAACCGCGCAAAAAGCAACGAACTGGTTGAAGGCGAAGGCGCGCCCGCGCTCGGCGCGCGGGACCAGCTCGGAGATATAGGTATCGATCGTCACCAGCTCCACGCCGATGCCGATGCCGGCGATGAAGCGCCAGAGATCGATCCCGAAGCCCGAACTCTGGAACGCCATGATGAACGTGCAGACCGAGTACCAGATCAGCGAGAAGGTGAAGATCGTCCGCCGCCCATAGGAATCGGCCACCCAGCCGAAGGCGAGCGTGCCGACCCACAGGCCCGCGAACAACGCGAAGACGAAAGTGCCCGGCCCGGCCACCTTCAGCGGCGCGAGCATCGAGAACGCACCGAGCGATTCGGGCGTGAACATCCCGTCCTTCGCAAGCCCGGGGATGATGTAGGCGGTCAGGAACAGATCATATAACTCGAAACAGGCGCCGAGCGAGATCAACGTGACCAGGCGCCAGACGAACCGGTTCGACGGCAATCGGTCGAGCCGCGCAGCAAGCTCCGCGGCATGGGTTTCAGCCATCGGAATTCCCCCCTTTTCTGTTCGGACCGCGCGCGTCCCGGCGGTCGTTCGCTCGATGCAGAACCGCGCGCGGCCAGCCGTCAAGGGGCAGGCCGCCGCGCAACTCTTGTGCGGTGCGATGCGATGACGGATAGAGGTCGCGGACGTCAGGGAAGGATGCGGCATGGAGATGCGCGGACAAGCGGCGATCGTTACCGGCGGCGGCTCGGGGCTTGGGGCGGCGACCGCGGCGGCGCTGGCGGGCGTGGGCGCGCGCGTGGCGGTGTTCGATCGCAACGGCCCGGCGGCCGAGGCGGTCGCCGCCCGAATTGGCGGATTCGCCGCCACGGTCGATGTCACCGATCCGGACGGCGCCGCCGCGGCGCTGGCCGCGGCCGAGGCGGCGCTAGGTCCGCCGCGGCTGCTCGTGAACTGCGCCGGCATCGGCAATGCCGGGCGCATCGTCGGCCGCGACGGGCCGCTGGCGCTGGAGGCGTTTTCACGCGTGATCGCGGTCAACCTGATCGGCACGTTCAACATGCTGCGTCTGGCGGCGGCACGGATGAGCGCGCTCGATCCCGGGCCGGACGGGGAACGCGGGCTGATCGTGAACACCGCCTCGGTCGCGGCCTATGAGGGCCAGGTGGGCCAGGCGGCCTATGCGGCGTCCAAGGCGGGCGTGGTGGGGCTGACCTTGCCGGCGGCGCGGGAACTGGCGCGGGCGGGGGTGCGGGTGATGACGATCGCGCCCGGCCTGATCGAGACGCCGATGTTCAACACCCTGCCCGATGATGTGCGCCAGGGGCTGGCGGCCTCGGTGCCGTTCCCGGCCCGCCTCGGGCTGCCGGAGGAATATGCCGCCCTGGTGCTGCACATCGCCGCCAACCGATTCCTGAACGGCGAGACGATCCGGCTCGACGGGGCGCTGCGGATGGCGCCGCGCTGACCCGGCTCAGTGCGCCTGGGCGGCGCGGTACTCGGCCTCGGTGAGCTGGAACCCGACCCAGATCGTGTAGTCCGCCCCGGTGGTTTTCGCGGCCAGCGGCAGGCGGATCGCGATCGGCGCGCTGGTCATCTGCACCCGATTGTTGCCCGAGGGGAAGGCAACATGGGTGGAGAAGACCTGCTTGGTCAGGATGCGCGATCCTTGCGCGACCGCGATGAAATACGGGACGTCGAGACTGTCGGACGTGGCCGCGGGGCCGCGTTCGAGCTGCATGCGCACCCGCATGGTCGCCTCCAGCGCGCGTCCGCCCGCGACGGGGCGGCATTTTCCATCGACGCCGAGCACCAGGCCGCTCGCCTCCAGATCAGCCGGATCCGCGACGTCGGGCGCACCGGCGGCGGGATGGCGATAGCGCTCCAGCCGATGCGCCGCCGCCAACGGGCGGGCCAGCGGACAGGAGGGCGCGAACTCGTCGCGCCCCGGGCCGCAGCCGGCGAGCGCGGCCAGCAGCGGGAGCAGGACAAGGGCGTGAACCGCGCGGCGCGGCGACGGCGGGCGACGAGGCGACATGCAAGGCGGCTCCGAGGCTGGGATGCCGGGACGCCGGCACGTGGCCCATATGCCGCCCCGCGGGGGGGCGAGGCAATGCGGGGCGCAATTTCGGCCAGGACCGGCCGGCGCGGCGGGGCCGGGGGGTGGCGGGGCCGCGACGGATCGCCGATGCTCGGCGCGCAACCGGAGGCAGCGCCCATGTCCGCCCCCCCCACCGCCGGGCATCACCCGCCCCACGATGATCCCCATTGGCATGCCCGTTGGGGTCCGGACGACCAGCGCGGCGCGGCCAACCGCATGACCGACGCCTCCCGCCTTGCCGCGCTGCGGCTGGTGGAGCACGGAAGGGTGTTCGACCTCAGCCACATCATCGATTCCGGCGCGCCGTTCATGGCGCCGAACCAGACCCCCTATCTGCTGTCGATCTGGGCATCCTGGCGCGATTCCATCCGCCGCCGCCGCAATGCCGGGTTCCGCAACGACGCCGGATCGAATCTGGAACGGATCGAAATGACAACGCATGTCGGCACGCACATCGACGCGCTGGGTCATTTCAGCATCGGCGAGCGGCTGTACAACGATACGCCGGCTTCCGAGGCGGTGGGCGACTGGGGGTTGCAACGCCTCGGCATCGAACATCTGCCGCCGCTGATCGCGCGCGGCGTGCTGCTGGACATGGCGGGGCTGGACGGCGGCGCGCATCTCGACCCCGGCCGGCCCATCGCGCCCGATGAACTCGCCCGCGCCGCCGAGGCCGCAGGCGCGACGATCGAGCCCGGGGACGTGGTGCTGATCCGCACCGGCTGGGGCCGGTATTTCGGCATCGACAACAAGCGCTATCTGGAAGGCGAGCCGGGCATCGACGTCCCCGCCGCGCGCTGGCTGACCGCGCGCGGGGTGGTGGCGATCGGCTGCGACAACATGGCGGTGGAGGTGCTGCCGAATCCCGATCACGGCCTGGCGCTGCCGGTGCACCAGCATGTGCTGGCCGAGGCCGGGGTGCACCTGATCGAGAACCTGGTGCTGGACGAACTGGCCGCGTCGGGCACGCGGAGGTTCTGCTTCGTCCTGCTCGCGGTGAAGTTTCGCGGCGCGACGGGATCGCCGGTGCGGCCGGTGGCGCTGGTGTAGGAGAACGGCGCGACGGTTCCGATGGAGCCGATGGCGGGCGGCATTCGGGGCCGCGCGCGGCTGGTCGGGCGGTCAGACC
>JAKAZN010000129.1:795-6162 GCA_021815835.1 Pseudomonadota bacterium | reverse complement strand
GTGGAAGTGCAGCACGTCGAACTCGTCGGCGCGGCGATACACCAGCTCCATCATCCGCATGTAGGAGGCGATCCAGTCCTTCACCGACGGATCGAGCCGCAGCGCCTGTTCGCGCATCGGCGCGAGCGTGGCCGAGGTGATGGAGTCGCCGCTGGCGAACAGGGTCACGTCGTGACCCATCGCGACCAGTTCCTCGGTCAGCGAATACACCACCCGCTCGGTGCCGCCGTACAGCTTGGGCGGGACCGCCTCGAACAGCGGGGCAATCTGCGCGATACGCATCGTGGGAGAACCCTTCTTTGCCTGAAGCGATGTCCGTCAGGACCTGCCGGCCCCCGATGGGGCACCCGGTCTTGCCGCCCGCTGACAGGATGCGAATTAGAAATCGAATGTGGCAGGAATCCGGCACCCTCCGCCGCAGCTTCGCTTTGATTCTCCGCCTTATTGCACCGAAGCGGCGGCCAGGGGGCCGCTTGCCCCGCCCGATGAAGGAGCAGGCCCCGATGGGCTCGGTGCATCAGCTTTCCGTCCCGGCCCCGCCCGATGGCGCGCTGCTGGCGCTGCGCAACCGTCCGCTCGGCTTCCTCGCCCATTACGTCCGCCGTCATGCCGTTGGACATATAGCAATTTTCATTTCCGTCCTGGCCGCCGTCGGCGCCTCCGTCTCCACCCAGTACGGGCTCAAGACGTTGATCGACGTGATCGCCGCCGGCCCGGATGCCGGACGGGATGTGTGGGGCGCATTCCTGCTCCTCGTCGGCTTCATTGCCGCCGACAACCTGCTGTGGCGGGTGGGCGGGTTCGCCGCCGCGCGCAGTTTCGTGGCTGTCACCGGCGATATCAGGCGCGACCTGTTCGCCCATCTCTCCGGACATTCCCCGTCCTGGTTCACCGACCGGCTGCCGGGCAGCCTGGCAGGACGAATCGCCGCGACCGCCAACGCCGCCTACACGATCGCCAACACCGGCGCCTGGAACGTGCTGCCGCCGATCGTCGCGGTCGCGTTCTCGATCGTCTATATCGGCGCGGTCAATCCGCTGCTGGCGGGCATCCTGGTCACCTTGGCGCTCGGCCTCGGGATGCTGATCTACCGCCTGGCACGCGGCGGCACCCCGTTGCACCGCGCCTATGCCACCCGGGCGGCCGCGGTGGATGGCGAATTCGTCGATGTGATCGGCAACATGGGCGTGGTGCGCGCGTTCGGCGCGACCTTGCGCGAACGCCGCCGGCTCGGCGACCGGATCGAGGCGGAGATGGGCGCGCGCCGCGCCAGCCTGTTCTACCTGGAACGCCTGCGCCTGATCCACGCCGTGCTGACCGCGCTGCTGACCGCCGGCGTCGTCGCCTACGGCATCGTCATGTGGCAGCACCACCAGGCGACGGTGGGCGATATCGTGCTGCTGACCTCGCTCGCGATCACCATCCTGAGCGCGAGCCGCGACCTCGCCGTGGCACTGGTCGCGCTGACCCAGGACGTGGCGCGGCTGGAGGAAGCGATCGGCGCGGTGTTGACCCCGCACGACCTGCCCGACCGGGCCGGCGCGCGGGCGCTGGAAGCCGGGCCGGGCGCGGTCGCGTTCGAGGATGTGCGCTTCGCCTACCCCGGGCGCGACGCGGTGCTGCGCGGGATCGACCTCGCGATCCGCCCCGGCGAACGGGTGGGGCTGGTCGGCAGTTCGGGCGCCGGCAAATCCACCATCCTCTCGCTGCTGCAGCGCTTCCATGACGTGAGCGGCGGACGCGTGACGATCGACGGGCAGGATCTCCGCGACGTGACGCAGGAAAGCCTGCGCCGCGCGATGGCCGTGGTGCCGCAGGATATCTCGTTGTTCCACCGCACCGTGCTGGAGAATCTCCGCTACGCCCGGCCGGAGGCGACCGAGGCCGACGTGCTGGCCGCCGCGACCGCGGCGCATTGCCGCGACTTCATCGAGGCGCTGCCGGACGGCTTCGACACGATCGTGGGCGATCGCGGCACCAAGCTGTCCGGCGGGCAGCGCCAGCGCCTCGCGATCGCGCGCGCGCTGCTGAAGGACGCGCCGATCCTGCTGCTGGACGAGGCGACCAGCGCGCTCGATTCGGAAAGCGAGCATGCGATCCAGGCGGCGCTGGAACGGCTGATGGCCGGGCGCACCGTCATCGCCATCGCCCACCGGCTGTCCACGCTCGCGCATTTCGACCGCATCGTCGTGATGGCGGCGGGGCGGATCGTCGATCAGGGCACGCCGGCGGAGCTCGCCGCGCGACCCGGCCCGTATCGCGAACTGCTGCGCAAGCAGGCCATGGGCGGCGAGGTCGCGGCGGCGTAGTCTCGGCGGCAAATGTCCCGTCTCGTCGTCGTCTCCAACCGCGTCGCGCCGATCACCGAGGGCGAGCCCGCCGCGGGCGGCCTCGCCGTCGGCGTGCTCGATGCGCTGCGCGCCGAGGGCGGCCTGTGGTTCGGCTGGTCAGGAGAGGTTTCTAACGACGCCGAACCGATGCCCAACCCCGGGCGCGATGTCGGGCGCATCACGATCCGCACCATCGATCTTTCGCGCAAGGACTACGACGAGTTCTATCGCGGCTTCGCCAACGGCACGCTCTGGCCGGTGCTGCACTACCAAATGGGCCTCGCGCGATTCGACTGGACGGAGTTCGCCGGCTACCGGCGGGTGAACCATCTGTTCGCGTGTTCGCTCGCGCCGATCCTGCGGCAGGACGATCTGGTCTGGGCGCATGACTACCATCTGCTGGGCCTGGCGGCGGCGTTGCGGGAGGCAGGATCGGCTCAGCGCATGGGTCTGTTCCTGCACACCCCCTTCCCCGAGCCGGGCGTGCTGATGACGATCCCGGCGCACGCGGAACTGGTGCGCGACATGGCGGCGTACGACCTGATCGGCTTCCAGACCGAGCCGGACCGCACCGCGTTTGCCGACTATATCCGCCGCCACGCGGGCGGGGAGGATGCGGGGGACGGGCGGCTGCGCGCCTTCGGCCGCGCCTTTCGCACCGGCGTCTATCCGATCGGCGTGCATGTGGCCGAAGCCCGCGCCGAGGCCGAGCTCCCCGCCAATCGCCGCCAGGCGCTGCGGCTGCGCGCCAACCTGCATGGGCGCGGCCTGATCCTGAGCGTCGATCGGCTGGACTACGCCAAGGGGCTGCGCCAACGATTTCTCGCCTTCGAGCGCTTCCTGATCGCCACGCCGGAAATGCACGGGCAGGTGATCTTCATGCAGATCGCGCCGCCGTCGCGCTCCGACATCCAGACCTATCGCGAAATCCGCGAGGAGCTGGAGGGCGAGGCCGGCCGCATCAACGGCCGCTTCGCCGATGTGGACTGGGTGCCGTTGCGCTACCTGAATCGCAGCTTTCCGCGCGCGGCGCTGATGCCGCTCTACGCGGAAGCCCGCGTCGGGCTGGTCACGCCGCTGCGCGACGGCATGAACCTGGTGGCGAAGGAATATGTCGCCGCGCAGGACCCCGAGGATCCCGGGGTGCTCGTGCTGTCGCAATTCGCCGGCGCGGCGCGGGAGCTGGAGGCGGCGCTGATCGTCAATCCGTACGACGAGGCGGGGATCGCCTCCGCGCTGGGCCAGGCGCTGGCGATGTCGATCGAGGAACGGCGCGGCCGGCACGCGGCGATGCTGGACGTCCTGCGCGCGAACAGCCTGGATGCGTGGCGGGATCGTTTCGTGGCCGATCTGCGAGGATGATCGGCCGCGCCCGCCGCCGCGACACCGGCGCGCCGGGTCAGGCCGCCCCGCCACGCCCCGGCATCACGGCCACCCAACTGCGCGGATGGGCCGGCGCGTCCGGCAGGCGAAATCCGGCGGCGCGGGCGAGCAGCGCGCGATCGGCGGGCGCGAGCCGGGCCGCCTCGCGCAGATGGTCGGTCCAGCTTTCGCTGCTCCAGACCTCCATCCAGGCATCCGGGCGGGTCACGTCCTCATATAATTGCCAGGACCGCGCGCCGGTCCGTCCGCGCGCCGCCCGGATCTCCGCCATCAGCACCAGGAACGCGGCGCGATCGGCCGGATCGACCCGGTAGCGCACCGTCTCCAGCACCCTTCCATGGGCGAGCAGCGGGGCCAGTTCCGGCGCCGGCGACGCCTCCGGTTCCAGGGCGATTTCCGCCGTCCAGGCGGGCGCGCGCAACACCGCCTGATCCAGACTGAACCCGCGCACCGCGACCGCCAGCACCGCGCCGGACACGCCCGCCGCCAGCAAGGTTTCCGGCAGCCCGATCGCGCCCCCCAGCCAGCCCCAGCCGAACGCCCCCAGGGTCAGCGCCCCGTTATACGCGAGCTGATAGATCGCCAGCGACCGCGCCCGCACCCAGGGCGGCGCGACCAACTGCGCCGCCGCCTGCACCACCGAAAACGACGCCACCCAGCCGGTGCCGAACAACGCCATCGCGCCGGCCGCCACCGCCCAATGTCGCGCCAGCCCGAGCAGGATCATCCCCGCCGCCGAGGCCAGGCCCGCGGCCATCACCGTGCCGCCGCGCGAAAGCACCCGCGTGACGCGCGGCAGCAGCATGCCGGAGGCGACCCCGCCGACGCCCATCAGCCCCAGGATCAGCCCGTACATCCCCGGCCCCAGCCCCAGCTCCCGCCGCACCACCAGCGGCAGCAGGGACCAGGGCGCGGCGGCCGGCAGCGCATAGGCGAAAATCCGCAGCATCGCCGCGCGCATCGCCGGGGAGTGGCGGACGAAGCGCGTGCCCGCCCGCATCGCGCCCAGCAGATGCTCGCGCGGCAGGCTGCCCGAGGCCGCCCGCGCCCGCCGGCGCCAGATGACCAGCGCCCAGATCACCGCGACGATCGAAGCGGCGAAGATCGAGAACGCGAGCCCGGCCCCACCCAGCAGCACCAGAACCCCCGCGAGTGCCGGCCCCAGCGCGCGGGCAATGTTGAAACCGATGCCGTTCAGCGCGATCGCGCCCACCAGATCCCCGCGCGGCACCAGTTCCGGCACGATCGCGCTCCAGGCCGGCGCGGTCAGGGCGGCGCCGATGCCGATGGCAAAGGTGCAGCCGAGCAGGCCGGCGGCGGAGATGTGGCCGGACAGGGTGAGCGCGGCCAGCAGCAGCGCCGCGGCCATCGTCCAGCCCTGGGTACCGATCAGGAAGCGCCGCCGGTCGGTGATGTCGGCGAGCGCGCCGCCCGGCAGCGCCAGCAGGAAGGCCGGCAGGATGGTCGCGGCCTGCACCATGGCGACGACCAGCGGGGCGGGCGCGAGGGAGGTCATCAGCCAACCCGCTCCGGTATTCTGGAGCCAGGTGCCGAGCGAGGTGATGACGTAGGCCACCCACAGCCGCCGATAGACGGTGTGTCGCAACGGCGCGAGAGCGGTGGGCAGGCGGGTGGGCATGGGGGAGAATGGCAA
>JAKAZN010000129.1:0-785 GCA_021815835.1 Pseudomonadota bacterium | reverse complement strand
GCGCCGGGTCGAAGGGGCGCCGGCCAGAGGGGGCGCCGTCCGGAGCTCAGTCCTGCGCGATCGGCCGCAGCCCCGTCCCGATCCCCACCGAGACCCACCCCAGCACCCGCCCCCGATGCTGGATCGCCACCGGCGGCAAGGTCCGGAACGAAGCGAAATCCCCCGCCAGCGCCGCCGCCCCCGCGCGTCCCGGCGCCAGCACCAGCAAGGTCTGTCCGGCAAACCCGGAAGCCGGCGCATCGAGGCCGAATTGCCGTCCGTCGGGACTGAGGCAGATCACCCGCGCCCGCGGCCCCAGTGCGTAGGCGATCTTCCCGCCCGAAGCCCAGCCCGGCACGGCGACCGCCACCCCGGGCGCGAACAGGCCGCGCCGGGCCAGTTCCGTGCGGACCGAGATCCAGTCGATCCCGGCCAGATCCGGGTCCTGCCGCGCCACCGCCGCGATCACCGGATGCAGCCAGTCCGTCCGCAACTGCGTGCCCACGACCGCGACCACGGCCAGCACCAGCGCCGCCGTCCCAGCCAGGGTCCGCCGCACCCAGGCGCGCTCGATCCGCGCCGCAATCGCCGCGCCGAGCAGCGGGAAGCCCATCAGGTAGCCAGGTGCCGCCCAGTGGAACAGCACCCGGTCGCGCGAGACCACCGCGATCAGCGCGAAGACCAGGATCGGCGGCGCGGCGAGGCAGGCCAGCAGCCAGCCGCGCCACGCCTCCGGCCCCCGGCGCGGCGCGGTGGCGAAGGCGGCCAGCATCGGCGCCCAGATCCAGGGCAGGACGAACAGCGCC
>JAKAZN010000128.1 GCA_021815835.1 Pseudomonadota bacterium | reverse complement strand
CGGAACCTCGCTGCTGGTGGATGGCGGCTGGACCGCCGAGTAGAGAAGGACCGAACGCCATGATCCGCGTGCTGAAACCCGGCCTGTCGGACGCCGAGAAATTCGCCGCCGACCGCGCTGTGCGCGAAACGGTGGAACGGATGCTGGACGATATCGCCGCGCGCGGCGATCCGGCCGTGCGGGAATACTCCGCGAAGCTGGATCATTGGGAACCGGCATCGTTCCGCCTGAGCCAGGCCGAGATCGACGCGCTGGTCGCGACCCTGCCGCGCCAGACCATCGACGACATCGCCTTCGCCCAGGCGCAGGTGCGCCGATTCGCCGAGGCGCAGCGCGCGGCGTTGCGCGATATCGAGGTGGAAACCCTGCCCGGCGTGCGCCTGGGCCACAAGAACATCCCCGTGGCTTCGGTCGGCTGCTACGTCCCCGGCGGGCGCTATCCGATGGTGGCCTCGGCGCATATGTCCGTGCTGACGGCGAAGGTGGCGGGCGTGAAACGCGTGATCGCGGCCACGCCGCCGCTGAACGGCGTGGCGCCAGCCGCCACCATCGCGGCGATGGCGATGGGCGGCGCGGATGAGATCTATCTGTTGGGCGGCGTGCAGGCGGTGGCGGCGATGGCGCTGGGCACCGGCTCGATCGCGCCTGTGGATATGCTGGTGGGGCCTGGGAATGCCTATGTCGCGGAGGCGAAACGGCAACTGTTCGGCCGGGTCGGGATCGATCTGCTGGCCGGCCCGACCGAGACGCTGATCGTTGCCGACGACAGCACGGATGCGGAAATGTGCGCGACCGACCTGCTGGGCCAGGCCGAGCACGGGCCGACTTCGCCCGCGATCCTGCTCA
Source organism: Pseudomonadota bacterium (assembly GCA_021815835.1). Taxonomy (GTDB): domain Bacteria; phylum Pseudomonadota; class Alphaproteobacteria; order Acetobacterales; family Acetobacteraceae; genus JAJZVS01. Next base: position 5,319 of record JAKAZN010000128.1, on the reverse strand, counting down.
CCACGTCATCGCGCATCGCGGGTGCGATCGAGGCGGAGATCGCCCGCCAGCTCGCCCGCCTGCCGACCGGGGAGGTGGCCGGCCAGGCCTGGCGCGATTACGGCCAGGTGATCCTGTGCGACACGGACGCGGAATTGCTGTCCGAGGCCGACCGCATCGCCTCCGAGCACGTGCAGATTCTTACCCGCGAGCCGCGCTGGTTCCTGGACCGGATGCGCAACTATGGCGCGCTGTTCCTGGGGCCGGAAACGAACGTCGCCTATGGCGACAAGGTGATCGGCACCAACCACACGTTGCCGACGAAGCGCGCGGCGCGCTACACGGGCGGGCTGTGGGTGGGCAAATTCCTCAAGACGGTCACCTATCAGCAGGTCACGGCCGAGGCGACCGCCGGGATCGGCGAGGTCTGCGCCCGGCTCTGCGAGATCGAGAATTTCGCCGGCCATGCCGAGCAGGCGAAACTGCGCGTCCGCCGCTATGGCGGGCGCAACGCCTGACTCCCCCTCCCTCAGATCGGAACCCCGCCCCATGAGCGACGCCGCCTTCGAGAACCTTGCCCTCGGCCAGACCGCCAGCACCGCCAAGACCATCACGGAGGCGGACATCCTGATGTTCACGGCGGTTTCGACGGATACGAACCCGGTGCATATCGATGCCGAAGCCGCCAAGGCGTCCATTTTCGGGGAACGGATCGCGCACGGGATGCTCTCGGCCGGGCTCATCAGCGCGGTGCTGGGCACGAAGCTGCCCGGCAACGGCACGATCTATCTGGCGCAGAGCTTGCGGTTTCGCGCGCCGGTGAAGATCGGTGATACCGTGACGGCGACGGTGGAGATCACCGCGCTCGATCCGGCGAAGAAGCGGGCGACGTTGAAGACACTGTGCACCGTGGGCGGCAAGCCGGTGATCGAGGGCGAGGCGCAGGTGCAGGTGCCGGGACGGATATAGCGCCGCGTGTCAGGCCGCCTGTTCCAGGGTCGGCGCGGAATCGGCCACCGTGGTGCGGTGCATGTCGCGCACCTCGGTCGCGTCGAACGGCCGGGCGCGGTGCATCGTTACCCGGTTGTCCCACATCACCAGGTCCCAGCGCCGCCAGACATGCGCGTAGACGAACCGGCGCTGGGTCGCGTGCTCGGTCAGATCGCGCAGGAACGCCCGCGCCTCCGGCACCGGCCAGCCGCGGATCGCGCCGGCGTGGGAGGCGAGGAACAGCGATAGGCGCCCGGTCGCGGGATGGCGGCGGACCAGTCGTTGCGGAACCGGGGCGAAGCGGCGACGCTCGTCCTCGGTGAAATCGTCGAAGCCCAGGGTGGCGCGGGAGAACAACTGGCTGTGCTCGCAGACCAGATCGGCGATCTCGGCCTTGGTAGCGTCGTCCAGCGCGTCGTAGGCGGCGCGCATATCCGCGAACTCGGTGTTGCCGCCGGCGCCGGGGATGGTCCGCGCCGACAGGGCGGAGTATTTCGCGGGGATGGGCTTGAACGAACTGTCCGAGTGCCAGAGCCGGTTCCCCAGGCCGAACAACCGGCGCCGGTCCTCGCGCGCCAGCACCTGGTTGTTGCGGTCGAGGTTGGAGATGTCGTTCACCTGCATCGACAGCCGCCGCTCCGCGCCCTGTGCGATATCGCCCGTTGCCTGCTCCAACGGGCCAAAATTGGCGCTGAACGCGATCTGGCGTTCGTCGTCGAAGCGCGCGTCGGGAAACACCAGCACGGCGAAGCGGTCCATCCCGGCCGCGATCGCCGCGGCGGTTTCGCCCGCCAGCGGGGCGGTGATATCCACCCCGGTCGCGATCCCCGCGAAATCGGGGCGGGAGACCGGGTCGATGGCGCGGATCGAGAGGCTCATCGGAACATCTCCGAACAGGAACACGCCGCAAACCCTGCCCCCACTCCGTCCGCCCGTCCACCTCTCCCGCGACGCGGGAGAGGTCGGCGCGTGGAACGCGCCGGGTGAGGGCGCCCCCCCCCCATGACCGAACCGCTCCGCTTCCACATCCGTGCCGACCTCCCGCAAGCTGCCCTCGCCCCATTATGGCGCGATCTCGAATCCCGCACCGACCCGACTTTCTTCCTCACCTGGGCCTGGATCGGCGCCTGGCTGGCGGAGCTCGACACCCCCCCCCCGGTTCTGATCGGCGAAGCGGATGGCGCCATCGTCCTGCTCGCCATCCCGTTTCCCTACCACCGCATCGAGGCTGGCCTGATCCGCGTCCACGGCGCCCGCCTTCACACCACCGGCGCACGCGATCAGGACGTGATTGCCATCGAATATAACGGCTTCCTGGTCGATCGGGCCTGGATCGGCCGGGCGGAGCGGGCGGCGGTGGCTTATCTCCTCGGCCCCGCGCGCCTGGCAGGGCGGCGCTGCGACGAGCTGCATATCGTCGCCGCGCGGGAAGCGGATCGCGAGAAACTGATGCCGCCCGGGATGCTCCTGCAAATCCCCTCGGTGAAGCCGTCCTGGCGTGTGGATCTGGCCGCTTTGCGCGTCTCGGGCGGCGACTACCTGGGCACCCTGCACGCCAATACCCGCCAGCAGATTCGCCGCGCGATGCGGCTCTATGAGCACGCCGGCCCGCTGGTCGCGAAGCGCGCGGCGGACGCAGCGACCGGGCGCGCCTATCTCGATGCGCTGGCGGAACTGCATCAGCGTCAATGGACCGCGCGCGGGGAGCCGGGCGGCTTCGCGTTTCCGTTCTTCGTCCGTTTCCAGCGCCGGCTGGTGGAGACCTGCCTGGAGGCCGGCGGCGTCGAGCTGCTGCGCGTGACCGCCGGCGGCCAGCCGATCGGCTATCTGATGAACCTGGTCCATCGCGGCCACGTGATGGCCTTCGTCAGCGGCTTCCGGTTCGAGGACGATCCGAAGCTGAAGCCTGGCCTGGTGTGCCACGCGCTGGCGATCGCGCGTCACGCGGCCGAGGGCGCGCGCTGCTACGATTTCCTCGCCGGGGCGACGCGCTACAAGGCGAATCTCGGCCGGCCGGGACCGGAGTTCGCGTATCTGCTGATCCAGCGCCCGACCTTCATGACGCGCGCGGAATGGGCGGCGCGCCGGGTCTGGACGGCGCTGCGCCGTACCCCGGGGGATGCGCCGGACTGACCGCGCCTACCGCCAATACGGCCCATAGGGCGGCGGCGGGCCGTAGCCCGGGTAGCCGTAGCCGTAGCTCGGATAGGCGTAGGCCGGATATCCGTAGCCGCCATAGCCGCCACCATACCCGTATCCCGGCGGTCGCGCCTCCACCCGGTTGCCCTTCGCGTACATGCATTGCGTGTACGAAATATCATAGCGCCGCTGCAACCCGCCCGCGCTGGCGCGCGCGTTATCCGCCCCGATGGCACTGCCGCCGACCAACCCCGCCGCGCCGCCGATCGCCGCCCCCGCGCCCGCCTGTCCGGACACGGACCCGATCGCCGCGCCGGCCACGGCCCCCAGCGCCGTCCCGATCACGGCGCTGCCCACCCCGGCGGTCGTCGCCGCTTCCGCGGGCTGGCCGTAGCCGATCTGCCGGTCGGCGTAGTCCCGGCAGACCGCGTCGTCCTGGCGGAAGGCGTCGAAGCTCTTGTCCTTGCCCGGCAGCGCCATCACCGAGGGGCCGGTGGGCGGCGCCACCGTGCAGGCACCCAGCGCCAGCGCGCCGCACAGCGGCACGAGACGCCGCGCCCAGCGCGCCTTGCGGGATCGGGCGGCGGGGGGTGGCGCCGCGGGGCGAAATTCGGTCGGGATTCGCATGGGATCGTGCTCCGTGTTCGGGCCGCGCGGCCCGGGCGCTATGTGGGGCCGCCGGGTGATTTGGCCAAGCCTGGATCAGCTGGCGTCCAACGCCGCCAGCGCGGCGTCGATCTCCGCCCCCGTCAGTTCCCAAGCGTTGTCGAGTTCGGCCACCACGGCGCGCATGAAGGGCGCGGCGAGCGCCCGCGCCCGGGCCGGGTCGCCCAGGTGGTCGGCGAGCAGGGCGAGCGCGAGCTGGCGCGGCCCGTCGCCCTCATAGGTCCACTCGAAACCCGCGCGGCAGAACACCGCGAGATCGAAGCGCGGATCAAGCGTCGCGCCATCCACCGTCACCACCGCGCCGTCCAGGCTGCGTCCGCCCGCGTAGGTTTTCATGCGGCGTGTCCGAAGATCACTACCCCGCGCACCGTCTCCCCGCGTTTCAGCGCGGCAAAACCCGAATCGATCTCCGCCAGGCCGAGCCGGGCGGAAATCATCGCCGCCAGATCGAGCTTGCCGTCCAGCGCCGCCTGCGCAATCAGCGGGAAATCCCGCGCCGGCCGGGCGCCGCCATAGGAGGACCGGGTGATCCGTTTCTCCTGCATCAGGCTGCCCCAGCGGAACGGCACCTCGGCGCCGATCGCCGTCTTGCCGAGCCAGACCACCTCGCCGCCCGGGCGGACCGCTTCCAGCGACAGGGCGAAGGCTGCCGGGGCGCCGGCCGCCTCGATGACCACATCCGCGCCGCGTCCGTCCGTGGCGGCGCGGGCGACGGCGACGGCATCGGCCGGGTCCACCGCTTCCGTCGCGCCGAGGCGGAGCGCCAGGGCACGGCGCGCCGGGTTCGGATCGACGGCGAGGATGCGGCCGGCGCCCGCCAGGCGGCAGCCCTGGACCGCCGACAGTCCGACCGCGCCGCAGCCGATCACCATCGCCGTCGCGCCCCAGCGCAGCGCGGCGATGCGCGTCGCGGCGCCGACACCGGTCATCACGCCGCAGCCGATCAGCGCGGCCTGGTCGAACGGCAGCGCGCGCGGGATGGGGATCGCGCAGGCCGCCTGCACGACGCAGTATTCCGCGAAGGCGCCGAGATACATCAGCTGGTGCACGGGCAGTTCGTCGCAGAAGAATCGCGGCGCGCCGTCGAAATGATAGGATGCGGCGGCGTTGCCGAGATAGCGCGCGCACAGGATCGGTTGGTCCTGGTCGCAATAGAAGCACTGGCCGCAATGCGGGTTCCACGACAGCACCACGTGCTCGCCCACCGCGCGGTCCGTGACTCCGGGGCCGATCGCGGCGATTTCCCCGGCCGCCTCGTGGCCGAGGATGGCGGGCAGCGGGACGGCGAGCTGGCCCTCGATCGCTTCGAGATCGGTATGACAGAGGCCGGCGGCGCGAATGTGCACCAGCACGTCGCCCGGGCCGGGATCGGCCAGCGCGATGGTTTCCTGGGAGAGCGGTGCGCCGGTGCGGCGCAGGATGGCGGCGCGGGCGCGGATCATGCGGGGGGCCTCCCGGCGGTTTCTGGCGGCAGGGTCGCGCGGTGCGAATGGGCCGGCAAGGGGGTATCGGCCGCGCCGGGGGCTGACGGGCGCGCCGGGAGCC
>JAKAZN010000127.1 GCA_021815835.1 Pseudomonadota bacterium | reverse complement strand
ATCCCGCGACGATCGCTAATCTGGCGACCCTGGCCGGGCGCGGTGTGCACCTGGTCGGGCCGGACGAAGGGCCGATGGCCTGCAACGAATACGGTTATGGCCGGCTGGCCGAGCCGCCCGCTATCCTCGCCGCGATCGCGGCCTTGCTCGCCCCCGTGCCGGGCGCGCTGAGCGGGCGGCGCGCGCTGGTCACCAGCGGGCCGACCCATGAGCCGATCGACCCGGTCCGCTACCTGGCCAATCGCAGTTCCGGCCGCCAGGGCCATGCCATCGCCGCGGCGCTGGCCGCGCTGGGGGCGCGCGTCACCCTGGTCACCGGTCCCGTGACCTTGCCCGATCCCCTCGGCGTCGCCACCGTCCACGTCGAAACCGCGCGGCAGATGCTGGACGCCTGCCGCGCCGCCCTGCCGGCCGAGATCGCGGTGTTCGCCGCCGCCGTCGCCGACTGGCGCGTGGCGGGCGAATCCGCGGGCAAGATCAAGAAGACCCCCGGTGCGCCGCCGCCCGCCCTGAGGCTGACCGTCAATCCCGACATTCTGGCGACCATCGCCACTGCCGGCCCCGCCCGCCCGCGCCTGGTCGTGGGCTTCGCCGCCGAGACCGACGATCTGGCCGAAAATGCTGCCGCCAAGCGCATCCGCAAGAATGCCGACTGGATCGTGGCCAACGACGTCTCGCCCGCCACCGGGATCATGGGTGGGGAGGCCAATACCATCCGGCTGATCACCGCCGAGGGCGCCGAGGACTGGCCCAACCTGCCGAAGACCGAGGTCGCCGCCCGGCTGTCCGCCCGCATCGCCGCGACGCTGCGATGACCGTCCCGGTGCAGGTCCAGCGCCTGCCGCATGGCGCCGACCTGCCGCTGCCCGCCTATGCCACGGCGGGCGCGGCGGGGATGGACCTGCTCGCCGCGGTGGCCGCTCCGGTCACGATCCCGCCCGGCGGGCGTGCCCTGATCCCCACCGGCCTCGCGATCGCGCTGCCGGCGGGGTTCGAGTTGCAGATCCGCCCGCGCTCGGGCCTCGCGCTGCGCCACGGCATCGTGCTGCCCAACAGCCCCGGCACGATCGACGAGGATTACCGCGGCGAGGTCCAGGTTATCGTCCTGAACGCCGGCGCCGAGGCCTTCGTCGTGGAACGCGGGATGCGCATCGCCCAGGCCGTGCTGGCACCGGTCCAGCGCGCGGAGTGGCGCCCGGTTGCGGTGCTTCCGGAGACCGAGCGTGGGGGGAGTGGCTTCGGCAGTACCGGCACGCGCTGAGCCCGCGGTAACTGGATTGTCTCTGACACGGCGCGCGCCGCGCAGGTGACAGCCCGTTGCGGGACGGGCTAAGAGCCTGCATCGGCGGAGCGGCGCAGCCAGCGTCCCCCACCGCCCGTCCCCACCTCCCATCCTCTCTGCTCGCCCCCACAACATGGAGCCGCACAGCGACGGGCCGCCCCCGACCCGCCGGTCACGCCATGTCCAGCACGATTTTCCCCGCCCTGGCCTCCGCCCGGCGTCGCTCCAATCTGTGGGACGCGGCGGCGTTCCTGTGCGTGTTCGGCGCGCTGGTCGCGGTGGGGCATGTGGCGCGCGGCACCTTGGCGCCGTTGGCCGCACCGGGGGCGGTTTCGGTGCGGCTCGATCCGGCGTTTCTGCCCGGTTACGCGGTGCGGACCACGTTGCGGATGTTCGCGGCCTTGTTCGCCTCGCTGGTGTTCACGTTCACCTATGCGACGGCGGCGGCGAAATCGCGTCGCGCGGGGATGATCCTGATCCCGATCCTCGACATCCTGCAATCGGTGCCGATCCTCGGGTTCCTGACCTTCACCGTCGTGTTCTTCATGAATCTGTTCCCCGGCCGCGTGCTGGGGCTGGAGCTCGCGGCGATTTTCGCGGTGTTCACCAGCCAGGCCTGGAACATGGCGTTCAGTTTCTACCAGGCGCTGACCACCTTGCCGGCCGACCTGGCCGAGGCGGCCGACAGTTTCCGCCTGACCGGCTGGCAGCGCTTCTGGCGGCTGGAGGTGCCGTTCGCCATGCCGGGCCTGGTATGGAACACCATGCTGTCCATGTCCGGCGGCTGGTTCTTCGTGGTGGCGGCCGAGGCGATCTCGGTCGGCGACAACACCTGGAAGCTGCCCGGCATCGGCTCCTACGTGGCGCTGGCGCTGGAGCGGCGGGATCTGGCGGCGGTGGCCTGGGCGATCCTGGCCATGCTGGTAGTGATCCTGGCCTACGACCAGCTGCTGTTCCGCCCGCTGGTCGCGTGGTCGGACAAGTTCCGCTTCGAGACCACCGCCTCGGCGACCGCCGAGGACCCGTGGGTGCTGAAGCTCATGCGCCGGACGATCCTGCTCAACCGGATCGGCGACGCGGCGGGGGTGCTGGCGGCGACGATCGGGGGGATGCGGCTCGCGCTGCCGGTGCGGCTGCCGGTGCTGGGCCGGGGGCGGGCGGGGCCGCCCTCGCGCGCGGTGGACGCGCTGTGGCTCGCGATGCTGGTTGCGGTGCTCGGCTGGGCGGGCTGGCGGATCGTGCAATTCGTCGGGGCGGAATTGTCGTGGGCGGAGGTCGGGCACGCGGTGCTGCTCGGTTCGTTCACCTTGCTGCGCGTGGCGGTGGTGATGGCGATCGCCTGCGCGATCTGGGTGCCGCTCGGCGTGTGGATCGGGCTGCGGCCGGCCTGGGCGCGGCGGGTGCAGCCGGTGGCGCAGTTCCTGGCGGCGTTTCCGGCCAATCTGCTGTTTCCGGTCGTCGTTGTGGGGATCGTGCGGTTCCGGCTGAACGCGGATATCTTCCTCACGCCGCTGATGCTGCTGGGGACGCAGTGGTATGTGCTTTTCAACGTGGTGGCCGGCGCGGCGGCGTTTCCGGGGGATTTGCGGGAAGTCGCGGCAAATTTCCGGGTGGGTGGGTGGTTGTGGTGGCGCAGCGTCGCGCTGCCGGGGATTTTTCCCTATCTGGTGACGGGGCTGATCACCGCCTCGGGGGCGGCGTGGAACGCGGCCATCGTGACCGAGGTCGCGTCGTGGGGATCGACGCAGCTGACCGCGCATGGGCTGGGGGCGTATATCGCGGTGGCGACGGCGCGGGGGGACATGGCGCGGGTGATGCTGGGGATCGTGGTGATGTCGGCGTATGTGGTGGCGTTCAACCGGATGCTGTGGCGGCCGCTGCATGAGTTCGCTATCCGGCGGATGACGTATTAGGGGGGCGGCCGCGCGAAGCGTGGGAGCGAACGACATGACCGATGGGATGGCCGACCACATGACCGATCTCGCCGATCCGCCGCTGCTGTCCGTGCGCGGGTGCCGGCAGGCGTACCATAAGGACGCCGCGGCCGATCTGCTGGTGCTCGATGACGTCGCGCTCACCTTGCGCGAGCACGAGATGGTGGCGCTGCTTGGCCGTTCCGGGTCCGGCAAATCGACCCTGCTGCGGATCATCGCCGGGCTGCTGCGGCCGACGGCTGGGGAGGTATTGTGGCACGGCTCGGCGCTCGACGGCCCGCCGGAGGGCGTGGCGATGGTGTTTCAGAGCTTCGCGCTGTTTCCCTGGCTCACCGTGCAGGCCAATGTGGAACTGGGCCTGGAAGCCCGCGGCATCCCGCGCGCCGAGCGCACCAGGCGCGCGCTGGAGGCGATCGACCTCATCGGCCTCGACGGGTTCGAGAACGCCTATCCGAAGGAACTTTCGGGCGGGATGCGCCAGCGGGTGGGCCTGGCGCGCGCGCTGGTGGTGCATCCCGACCTGCTGCTGATGGACGAGCCGTTCAGCGCGCTCGATGTGCTGACCGCCGAGACCTTGCGCACCGATCTGATCGATCTCTGGATCGAGCGCCGCCTGCCGGTGAAATCGGTGCTGATGGTGACGCACAACATCGAGGAGGCGGTGCTGATGTGCGACCGCATCCTGGTCTTCGCGGTCAATCCGGGACGGGTGGAGCACGAGCTCGCGGTCAATTTGCCGCATCCGCGCAACCGCCAGGATCCGGCCTTCCGCCAGAAGGTGGAGGATATCTACGCGCTGATGACCCGCCGTCCCGCGCCCGCCCCGCCGGCCGCGCCGGGTCCCGCGCCGGCGGCGCGGGTGGTGCCGCTGCATCGGGTGGGCACCAACCTGATGGCGGGGCTGATGGAAACGCTCGCCGGCGCGCCCTATCACGGGCGCGCCGACCTGCCGGCGCTGGCCGCGGCGCTGCAACTGGAAACCGACGAACTGTTCCCGCTCGGCGAGACCTTGCAGATGCTGGGCTTCGCGGAGCTGGCGGAGGGCGACATCCTGCTGACCGAGGCGGGGCGCGGCTTCGCCTCGGCCGAGACGGATGCGCGCAAGGCGCTGTTCGCCGCGGCGCTGCGCGCGCATGTGCCGGTGGTCGCGACGATCCGCCAGGTGCTGGACGAACGCTGGAACCATCGCGCCGCGGCGGTGCGGTTCCGCGACGAGCTGGAGGATCACATGTCGGCGGATTACGCCGAGGATACGTTGCGGGTGGCGATCGCGTGGGGGCGGTACGCGGAGCTGTACGGCTACGACGAGGAGGCCGAGCAGTTCTTCCTGGAGGATGCGGCGTAGGCGGATTGCGATGCGCATAATCGCGCGCATAAGCTGACCCGTACGTCATGGAGTCACTCATGCCCAGGCAGGCCGTCGCCGCGAAACCACGCTCCCGCCAGGCAACCAACGTCATCTTGCCGAAGCCTTTACTGGGCCGAAGCCTTTACTGGTCGAAGCCAGGGCATTCCACGTCTATTTCTCCCGGGCGTGCGAGGCGGGTCTCGCCGCGACCGTGGCGGCGGCCAAGGCGCGGCACTGGCTCGCGGAAAACCGCCCGGTGATGGATGCCTGGAACGAATACGTCGAACAGCACGGCCTGAAGTTGGCCGAATTCCGCCAGTTCCGATGGTCCGGCCCGATGTCTTTCCGACACCCGGACGCGGCCGGGATCGTGTCCCGGGACCGGCCGTCCCGCGGCTTGAGGTGCGTCACGCTGATCGGGAGCAGGGCCCTCCCGCCCCGACGGAGCGGGGCCGACCGACGAGAGAGTCTGGTCAGGCCCGGCGATCAATGATAGGTTACATGTAACCCGTCGGAGACCATGCCATGGCCTCGTCCGCGCCCCCCAAGCCTTCCCGCCTGAAGGTGCGAGAGCATCGTCAGCGCCTGCGCGGGCTGGGACTCCGCCCCATCCAGATCTGGGTGCCGGATGTCCGTGCCCCCGCCTTCCGCGCGGCAGCGCGCCGGCAATCCCTTGCCGTTGCGGCCAGCGCCCATGCCGATGCGGATCAGGCCTTCATCGACGCGGTGTCGGCCCTGGCGGACGAAGAGGGTGGCGATGCATGAGACGCGGCGATATCTGGACCGCCGCCGGCGGCAAGGATTATGCGGGCAAGCCGCGCCCTGTCGTCATCGTCCAGGATGACAGCTTCGAGGCGACCGACTCCATCACGGTCTGTGCGTTCACCACGGATGCGACGGAAGCGCCGATCTTCCGCCTGGTGGTGGAACCAAACGAGCGCAACGGCTTGCGCGCTACGTGCCGGCTGATGGTGGACAAGATCACCACCGTCGCGAAGACCAAGCTTGGCACGCGCATCGGCAGGTTGGACGACGAGGACATCCTGCGGCTCAATCAGGCGGTGCTCGTGTTCCTGGGACTGGCCGTTTCGCCCAGGATCAAGGGGTGACATCGGCGACGCCTGGGGTTCACGTTGCGCTATGCGAATTGATGGGAGTATCTGCGCTGCAAAACCGCGAGCGCCACAGACGTCATGGCGACAAGCCGTCATGGCGACAAGCTGGGCGAACTCTATCCGACCTGAGGTGCACATCCACGTCGACCAACCCTGAAACGACCTGCAGTCAGCGCGCCAGCCTGTGTGTTGACGAAGTCGATTACCGACGTCCCCGGCCCAATCCCCAGCAGCAGCGTCCCCCCATGTCCGTCACTCCGGAGCGCACTGACCACCCCTGCGGCGGTCGTGAACCCACCTACCCCGCCGGTTAGATCCAGCACGAAGCGTGTATCGCGCGCCACGTTCAGGATGCACAATCCTATCCCGGCGCCGCGCCCACCGCATTCGCCGCGCGTTAACCCCCGCCCCCTATCCTGCCGCGCGCCACGGCGGGAAAGGGCGCGGGATGCGGCGGATGGCGTGCCTGGATGGGCTGCGCGGGGGCCTCGCGGTCTAT
>JAKAZN010000126.1 GCA_021815835.1 Pseudomonadota bacterium | reverse complement strand
GGCGGCGCAGGAACTGAAAATCCCTTATGTCTGCAACAACGCCGCCGCGACCGAGATGACCGGCAAGAACTGCAATCGCTACACGTTCCGGCTGAACACGCCGGTCGATGTGCAGGCGCGCATGTTCGCGCCGTTCCTGATGGGCTACGGGAAGAAATGGTACTTCCTCACCGCGTCCTATGCGTTCGGGCAGGACATCGCCAAATCGTTCAAGGCGCTGCTGCATGCGGCCGGCGGGACCATCGTCGGCGATGACACGGTGCCGCTCAACACCGCCGATTACAGCGCCTATATCCTGAAGATCCGCGCGGCGAAGCCGGACATGGTGCTGGCGGGCCTGGCCGGCGATCTCGGCACCTGCCTCAAGCAGTGGAACGAGATGGGGATGCGCGGCAAGATCCCGTTCTCCGAGATTGCCATCGGCGACAGCGACATCTGGGGCGTCGGGCCGCAGGCGGCGACGGGCCTCTATACGTCGCTCTGGTGGTACAAGAACCCGGCGAACACGCCGGCAGAGAAGCGCATGGCGGCGGAGCATCAGAAGATGTTCGGCAAGCCGGCGGCCGACAAGTCCTGGATGGGCTGGCTCGGCGCGCGGTCCCTGTTCCAGTCGATCGCGGCGGCGAAATCCACCGAGCCGATGGCGATCATCGAGGCGCTGGAGAAGTGGAAGGACCCCGAGAACGGCGCGTCCTATCGCGGCTTCGACCACCAGATGCTGCTGCCCAACCTGGTGGTGCAGGTGAAGAAGAAGATCACCGACAAATGGGATTATTTCGACGTGATCGCCACCGTGCCGAAGAACAAGGCCGATCTCGACAAGGTCTATGGCAGCGCGGCCGAGGTGGGGTGCCACTTCCCGCCGGCCTGATCGACCCCGCACCCGTCGCTCCCGTCCGCATCGCGGGAGGGAGCGACGGGGCTGCCCGATCCGTGACGTCCAGGGAGAGACGATCCATGCGCCCGACCCGCCTCGCCCCGCCGCGCCCGGCGCGGGCCGTTCCCACGTAGGGCCGCGATGCTGTCGCTCGTCATGTCCCAGCTTGCCAACGGCCTCGTGCTGGGCGGGCTCTATGTGTTGATGGCGATCGGGCTGTCGGTCATCTTCGGCCTGCTCGGTATCGTCAACTTCGCCCATGGCGCGTTCTTCGCGCTGGGGGCGTATTTCGGCCTGACCTTGTACGGGCAGTTCGGCTGGCCGGCGGTGGTGGCGGCGCCGGTGCTGGTGGGCGTCGTCGGGATGGCGGTGGAGCGGGTGCTGATCCACCATCTCTATGACAAGGAACCGCTGATCAGCCTGATCGTCACCTTCGGCCTGGCGTTGATGATGCAGGCGCTGACGCGGGTCATCTGGGGCGGCCTCGGCCTGCCGTTCAACGCGCCCGAGTTCCTGTCGGGCATCTTCCTCTGGGGCCCGGTGCTGATCACCCGCTACCGCTTCGCGGTGTTCCTCGTGACGGTGATACTGCTCGTCGCGCTCTGGGCGTTCCTGCAATTCACCCCGTACGGCCGCATCCTGCGCGCCGGCTCGCGCGATCCGGAGATGGTGGGGCTATTGGGCATCCGCCTGCCGCGCGTGCTGACCGCGGTGTTCGGCCTGGGCTGCGCCATCGCCGCGGTGGCCGGGTTGCTGGCCGCGCCGCTGTGGCAGGTGGTGCCGACGATGTCGGAGGATGCGATCATGCCGGCCTTCGTCATCGTGACGATCGGCGGCCTCGGGTCGTTTCCCGGCGCGGTGATCGCCGGGCTGCTGGTGGGCGAGGTGGTGACCATGACCATCCAGTTCGCCCCGGCCGCCTCGGGCGCCATCATGTACGTGTTCATGGCGGTGGTGCTGCTGCTGCGCCCGCGCGGCCTGTTGGGCGAGCGGTGGGAGCGGTTCGAATGAGCGCCGCCTGGACCCGTCATCCGGCGCTTTGGGTCGCCATCGTCCTGACCGCGCTCACGTTGTTGTGGCACGCGATCGGCGCGCCGGATTCGCTGATCACCGAGATCGCGATCTACACGCTGTACGGCGCGTCGGTGAACCTGCTGGTGGGCTATACCGGCCTGGTGCCGTTCGGCGCCTCCGTCTTCTTCGGCTGCGCGAGCTACGCCACCGCGATCGCGCTGCTGGACGGGGTACCGAACGAGGCGCTGGCGCTGATCCTCGTGGTCGGGTTCTCGATGCTGCTGGCGTTGCTGATCGGGCTCATCATCCTGCGCCGGCGCGGCCTCTATTTCTCCCTGCTGACGTTGGCGTTCTCGCAGACGGCGTTCGAGATCGCCTTCAAATGGACCGCGCTCACCGGGGGCGAGAACGGCCTGCAGAACGTGCCGCGCCCGTGGCTCGGCAATCCGCTGGTCTTCCATGGTTTCGTCATCGTCGCCGTCACCGTCGGGATGGCGTTTCTCTGGCGGCTCGCGCATTCCCCGTTCGGGCGGACCTTGCAGGCTCTGCGCGACAACGAGCAGCGGATGCGCTCGCTCGGCTACAATCCGTTCCGGATCAAGCTGGTCGCGTTCGTGGTGATGGGCGGGCTGATCGGCTTCGCCGGCGCGCTGCTCGCGCTGCTGCTGCGCGGGGCGTATGCCGATAATCTCGGCTGGCAGCACGCGGGCGATGCGTTGCTGATGACGGTGTTCGGCGGCGTACACCAGTTCCTGGGGCCGCTGTTCGGGGCGATCGCGTTCGTGATCCTGGAGGACCGGCTCTCGGCGCTGTGGGAGAATTGGTGGCTGCTGTTCGCGCCGATCATCCTGGTCTTCGCGCTCGCTTCGCCGGAGGGGATCATCGGCCTGGCGCAGCGGCTGCTGCGCCGGCCACGCTGGACCCTGACCCGGCCGGGGATTCCCCCGCGCCCGGCGCGCATCGTGCCCTGGCACGAGGACCGGCTGAAACTGGACGCCACGCGGCCGATCCTGTCGATCGCGGGCCTGCACAAGCGGTTCGGCTCGCTGGTGACGGCGAACGACATCAAGCTCGATGTCTATCCGTTCCAGCTGCACAGCTTCATCGGGCCGAACGGGGCCGGCAAAACCACCTTGTTCAACATGCTGACCGGGCTGCTGGCGCCGAACGCGGGATCGATCCGCTTCGAGGGCCAGGAGATTTCCGGAATGGCGGTCGATCGGCGGGTGCGGCTGGGGCTCGGGCGGTCGTTTCAGATCATCAGCGTGTTCCGGACGTTGACCGCATTCGAGAATGTCCGCATCGCCGTGCAGGCGCATCATCCGGCGCGCGGCGCGCTGCTGGCGGATGCGTACGCGATCGAGGACATCAACGCGCGCGCCTGGTCGCTGCTGGATGCGGTGGGGCTGGCCGATCGCGCGGGGGAGACCTGCGCCAATCTGGCCCATGGCGAGCAGCGGCTGCTGGAGATCGCCATCACCTTGGCCACCGAGGCCAAGCTGCTGCTGCTGGACGAACCGCTCGCCGGCCTGGCGGAGGCGGATCGCGTGGTGGTGGCGAAGCTGATTCGCGATCTGGCGCAAACCCACGCGGTGCTGCTGATCGAGCACGATATCGATCGCGTGCTGGCGCTGTCCGATCGCATCACCGTGCTGCATCAGGGGCGGCTGATCGCCGACGGCAAGCCGGCCGAGGTCGCGCGCAATCCCGAGGTGATCTCCGCCTATCTCGGCACCGCGCATGGCGCGAAGCCGGCCACACCCGCCGCCGCCGTGGCCGCCGACGTGGCCGCCGTGGCGATCGGCCCCGTGCTGCTGGAGGCCGCGGGCGTGATGGCCGGCTATGGCGGCAGCCGGGTGCTGGACGGGGTCGATCTGCGTGTCCACGTCGGGGAGGCGGTGGCGCTGCTCGGGCGCAACGGGGTCGGCAAGACCACATTGTTGCGCACCTTGACCGGCACGGTGCGGGCGAGCGCGGGGCGGATCCTGTTCGACGGTGCCTCGATCGCGGCCGCGCCCAGCTTCGAGATCAACCGGCGCGGGATTTCGCTGGTGCCGGAGGGGCGGCGGCTGTTTCCCAATCTCAGCGTGCTCGACAATCTGCGCATCGCGACGCGGCCGGGGGGCGCGAGCCTCGACGAGGTCTTCGACCTGTTCCCGAAACTGCGCGTGCTGGCGCGATCGCAGGCGGAGAGCCTGTCGGGCGGCGAACGCCAGATGCTCGCGATCGCGCGGGCGCTGATGGTGCCGGCGAAGCTCATTCTGCTCGACGAGCCGTTCGAGGGGCTGGCGCCGGCGATCGTGCAGGAGGTGATGGCGGCGCTGGTGCGGCTGCGCGGCAAGGTGGCGATGGTGATCGTGGAGCATCACGCGGAAACCGTGCTGCCGATCGTCGATCGCGCCTATGTGCTGGTGAACGGCCAGGTTGCGTTTGCCGGCGGCGCGCGGGAGCTGGAGGCGGACCACGCCTTGCAGGCGCGGCTGCTGGGCGTCGTGCAGCCGGAGCTGGACGTGGCCTGAGGTTTCTCGGCGCCGGCGGCCGCCCGTGCTAGTCTCTGCCGGAACGGGTTCGGAGGGGGGTGCCATGCAGGAAGGCGCGCGGGGGATGCGGCTCGCGATCGCGGGCTATGACCGGGTGATGGAGGGGGCGGATATGCGCGCCTCGATCCTGACCCTGGCCCAGGGCGAATGCGTGCCCTGGCATTACCATTCCACCATCACCGACAGTTTCGTCTGCCTGGAAGGCCCGATGGAGGTGGAGACCCGCGCGCCGCGCGCGCTGCACCGGATGGAGCCGGGCCAACGCTGCGAGGTGGCGCCGATGACCGCGCACACGGTGCATGGCGTTGCGGGCGGGCCGTGCAAGTTCCTGCTGCTCCAGGGTGTGGGGGTGTATGACAACGTGGCGGTCGGATGACCGCGGGAAAGTGGCGGTCGGCTGACCGCGCGCATCCGCTTGCCAAGCCCGCCCGCGCCCGGCAGGTTGCCGGCGCGGGGATGGAGTCCCCCCTCAACCGCCCTGCCAGGGCTGATGACTCCTACCACCCTCGATGCGGCCGGCGCGTCGCCGGCCCCGGGGCCATGGCGGGAGCGGGCGGATGGTGTCGTATGTCCTGATCGGGATCGGCGGGGCGCTGGGCAGCCTCGCGCGGGCCTGGGTGGCGATGGCGATGGCGCGGGTGACCGGGCCGGCGTTTCCCTGGGGCACGATCCTCATCAATGTCACCGGATCCTTCATCATCGGCTTCGTCGCCAGCCTGACCGCGACCGATGGGCGGCTGTCGGGTCTGGCGGAGCTGCGCGCGTTCCTGATGATCGGGTTCTGCGGCGGTTACACCACGTTTTCGTCGTTCAGCCTGCAGACGCTCGATCTGCTGCGCGACGGGCGCGGCGCGCAGGCGATGGGCAACGTGGCTCTGTCGGTCGCCCTGTGCCTGGGCGCGGTGGCGCTGGGGCACGGCGCGGGCGTGGGGCTGCGTCCCGGGCGGCGCGTGGCCGAAGCCGTGCCGGCGCACACGGGTGAGGTGCTGGCGGTGCTGGACCGGGCGGAGAGCGTGCCCGGCGTGCTGGACGCGGCGGCGGCGTGGCGCGCGCGCACCGGCGCGGCCGGCATCCTGGCGCTCGGTATCCATCCCGGCCCCGCCACGTCCTTCCTGCCGAGCGAGGAGGTGCTGACCGCAGAGCACCGCGCCGAACTGAAAGCCGTGCGCGGCGCCGGCCTGGCCGCGACCTGGGCGGCGGTCGATTTCTGGCGCGCCGCGCAGCGCGATCCTCCGCTTCTCCGTTGGGAGGATGTGGAGGGCCATCCCGCCGCCGCGCTCGGCGCGGCGGGGCGCGCGGCCGGCGCGATCGTCATGGCCCGGCCGCGCGCCGGTGGGCCGCCGCTGCCGCGCGAGGCGCTCCACGCCGCGCTGTTCGATACCGGGCGCCCGGTGCTGCTGCTGCCCGATCCGCCGGGCGAGGGCCTGGGCCAGGTGATCGCGCTCGGCTGGCGCGACGGGGATGCCCGCGCCGCCGCCGCGCTGGATGCGGCCGGGCCGCTGCTGCCCCACGCCGCGCGGGTGGTGGTGCTGGAGGTCGGCGCGGTGCCGGCGATCCCGGAGGCGGTGCGCGCCGCCGGCGTGCCGGCCCACGCGCTGGCGGTGCCGTCCGGCGACGGCCCGCCGGGCGCGGCCCTGCTCGCGGCTTCCGAGGCGGAGGGCGCGGACCTGCTGGTCATGGGCGCCTACACGCACGGGTCCTGGCGGGAGGCGCTGCTGGGCGGGATGACCCGCCATGTGCTGGATCACGCGCGGATC
>JAKAZN010000125.1:4450-6201 GCA_021815835.1 Pseudomonadota bacterium | reverse complement strand
CTGTTCCACCCGGTCGAGTTCCTCGCCGATGCGCGCGAGATAACCCATGCCGTTCGCCCGCAGATCCTCGGCCGAGATGGTCTGGTACGGCAGACACAGATCTCCCAGCGCCCGGGCGCCCAGATTAGCGGCGATGCTGCGCAGCCCGTGTGCCTGGAAGCGGAAATCCGGCACGTCCCCGCGCGCCAGCGCGGCGCGTAGCCCATCGAGCCGACCCTCCGCCTCGGCATGGAACCCGGTGCCGATTTCGGCCAGGAATTCGGCCCCTCCGAGGGTGAGCAGATTGGCCACGACCTCGGCGTCCAGGGTCGGCGCCGCCGCCGGCGCCGCGACGGGACGATCCGGCGCGGCCGGCGCGAGGGCTTCCCCGGTCCGGGCCGCACGCGCGATCTCGCCGATGATCTCGAGCAGGCGCGCCGGCTCCACCGGCTTGACGAGGCAGGCCTTCATGCCGGCCTCCAGGCAGCGGATGCGGGTTTCCTCCATCGCGTCCGCGGTGAGCGCGACGATCGGCACCTCCGCGGCGCCGAGCGTGGCCATGCGATAGATTTTCGTTGCCTCGATGCCGTCGAGCTTCGGCATGTTTACGTCGAGCAGCGCGATGTCGAAGCCGCGATCGGCTAGCGCGTCGAGCGCCGCCTCGCCGTCACCGACGACGTGAACCTTGTGGCCGGCGCCGCCGAGGATCCGCAGCAACACCCGTTGGTTGACCGTGTTGTCGTCGGCAACCAGCACCCGCAGGCTTTCCCGCGCCGGCGCACGCGTCGGCTCCTCGTTCCGGGCCGCTCCGCGTCCTGTCGTGCGGCGCAGGAAATGGAGCGCTTCGGCCAACGCCGCGTCGGCGATCTCTCCTGGCAGCACCATCGCGAATGCGCGTTGCCAGTCCGGCGGCGGCGCGCCCGCGGCGCGGGCATCGTCGATCGTAACGACGCTGAGCGCCCCGGCCGCCGCGAGCTGGTCGAGACTCGTGTCCGCCGTTGCGCCGGTGGCGAAGGCGAGGCACGGGCCATTCGCTCCGTCCGGCAGGTTTGCCGCGTCCGGCCAGGCATCGATGGCTTCGACCCGCACGCCGCGATCGCGCAGCCGCCCGAGCAGCGGCGCGATCTCGCCCGCCCGCGCGCCCGGCACGAAGGCGCGCAACGCGCCATCCGCCAGCGCCGGGACCGCCCCGTCCGCCTGCCGCTCCAGCGGCAGATCGAACCAGAAGCTGCTGCCCGCGCCGGGGCTGCTCCGCACCCCGATCGTCCCGCCCAGCAGTTCCACGAATTTGCGGGTGATCGCGAGGCCAAGTCCGGTCCCGCCGTAGCGGTTGAGGATCGTCTCGTCCGCCTGCGTGAAATTCTCGAAGATGCGCGCCTGCGCCTCGGGCGCGATGCCGATCCCGGTATCGGTCACCTCCACGTGCAGTCGCACCGCCGTCTCGGTCCGTTCCGTCGCATCGACCGCAATGGTGATACCGCCGCGATGGGTGAATTTGAGCGCGTTGCCGACCAGGTTGAGCAGGACCTCGTGCAGCCGCCGCGCATCCCCGTGCAGGAGCAGCGGTGTTCGCGACGTGAGATGCACATGCAGATACAGGTCCTTCTGCCGCGCCTGAGCGAGCAGGATCGTGCGCAGCTCGGCCAGCACCTCCGCCACGTCGAAATCCACTGCCGTGACCGGCATCCGCTCCGCCTCGATGCGCGACAGGTCGAGGATGCCGTCGATCAGCCGCAACAGGCTGCGCGCCGCAGTCAGGATCGTCTCGCTCA
>JAKAZN010000125.1:0-4440 GCA_021815835.1 Pseudomonadota bacterium | reverse complement strand
GATGATGGCATTGAGCGGCGTGCGCAATTCATGGCTGACGCTGGCGAGGAACAGCGATTTTGCCCGGCTCGCCGCCTCGGCCAGCCGCGTGGCGATCGACAGGCGGCGGATCAACGCCAGCGCGTAGAGCGGCAGGATGACGAGGCCGACGAAAATCCCCACGGCCAGCGTGCCGGTATGCGCCCAGAACGGCGTGGCCCATACGACGGCGGCAAAGCCGGCCAGCGAGAGGACCATCGCGCCGATCAGGAAGCTCGGCCCGAAGCGGAAACCGTTGCCGAAGATGACCCACAGATAGGCGGGCGCCAGCCACGCGGTGGCGCCGCCGCCCATGTACATCTCGTACGAGATCGCCATGATATCGATCGGCAGGCTCGCGACCCGGCGGGCGACGGCCTGGCGGGGCCAAAGCGGGTGATGCAGCCAGAGCCCGAGCCCGAGCGTGATGTAGGCGAGATTGGCGAGGATCGGCGCGCCCGGCATTTGCCCGGTCAGGCTGCCGTGGATGTTGAAGGGCAGTCCGAGCAACGCGCCGACCAGCCGGTTGACCGCCATCACGGAGTCCGCGTCCGAAAACGCGGCCCGCAGGCGCCGGCCGAAACGGTGGAAGAGCTCCCTCGCGCCGCTGTCCATCCCCCCCGGCATCGTTCAGTCCGCCTCCGCCCCGATCGGCGCGCGTCCCTGTTCCAGCAACCGTCCGAACGAAGCGGCATCCATCGGCCGGCCGGTGTAGTAGCCCTGCACCACGTCGCAGCCGGCGCCGCGGATGCGATCGAGCTGGCTCGCGGTCTCCACCCCCTCGGCTACCACCTCGATCCGCAGCGCGCGTCCGAGCCCGACGATCGCGCGCACGATCGCGAGGCTGCTGGGTTTATCCAGGGTCTCGATGAAGGACCGGTCGATCTTCAGCCGGTCCGCGCGCAACGTCGCCAGCCGGCCGAGCGAGGAAAATCCGGTGCCGAAATCGTCGATCGAGATGCGCACCCCGACCCGGTGCAGCGCCTCCAGATCCGCCGCCGCGTGATGCGCCTCGTGCAGCAGCACGCCCTCGGTCAGTTCGAGCTCCAGCAAGGCCGGCGGCAGCCCCGCGTCTTCCAGCGCGCGGGCGACGCGGGTTTGCAAGCCGCCGGTGCGCGCCTGCGGGACCGAGACATTGACCGACACGCTGATCCCGGAGCCGTCGCGATCGAGCCACACCCGCGCCTGGCGGCAGGCTTCGCGCAACACCCAATCGTCGATCTCCGCCATCAGGCCGCTTTCCGCGGCGACCGCCAGGAAGGCGCCCGGTTCCACCAGGCCCACGCCCTCGCGCCGCCAGCGGACCAGCGCCTCGGCGCCGACGATGCGGCCGGTGCGCAGATCGACCTGCGGCTGGTAGCGCAGTTCAAACTCCTCCCGCGCCAGCGCGAGGCGCAGCGCGGTCTGCAACTGCACCTCGGCGCGCGCGTCGCTCAGCATGTCGGGGGTGAAGAACTGGAAGCCATTTCGGCCGCGGGACTTGATGCGATACATCGCCAGATCGGCGTTGCGCAGCAATTCCTCCGGGTCCTCGCCGTCGGCGGGCGCGACCGCGACGCCGATGCTGGCGCTGACCACCATCTCCCGCCCGTCGATGACGAAGGGCTTCGTCAGCAGCTGGTTCAGCCGTGCCGCGAGGTTGGCGACATCGGCGGGATTGCCCGCGTCGTCCTGCAGCACCGCGAACTCGTCGCCGCCGAGCCGGGCCACCATGTCGCCGCCACGAATCGCGTCCTGCAGCCGCCCCGCCGCCGCCTGCAACAGCCGGTCGCCGATATGATGCCCGAGCCCGTCGTTGATGCGCTTGAACTGGTCGAGATCGATGAAATGCAGTGCCAGCGGGCGCGCCCGGCCGGTCGCCGCGCCGGCGGCAAAGGCCTGGCGCAGGCAATGGAACAAGTACGACCGGTTCGGCAACGAGGTCAGGCCGTCATGGCGGGCCTGGAAGGACAGCAGCGCCTCGGATCGCTTGCGCTCGGAAATATCGAGCGACATGCTGAGCACGCCGGCGAGCTCCCCGTTGCCGTCGCGCAGCGGTGATTTGCTGGTGAGGAAGGTGCGGACCTCGCCGCTGGCAAGCGGGATGTCCCCCTCGTAGCCGCTGATCGGCTGGCCGGAGGCAAGCACGCGCCGGTCGAGCCGTGCGCTTTCCGTGGCGTAGTCGCTGCGTCCGCAGCCGTCGCCCAGCAGGGCGGTCTGGTAGGCGTTGACGAAGATGCAGTTGCCGTCCGCGTCGGCGGCGCTGATCATGGCGGGGATGGTGTCGATCACCTGCGCGAGGCGCTCGCGGCTGTCGCGCAGGACCTGGTCGCGCGATTCCGCCGTCTCCTTCAGTTCCTGCTCCAGCGCCCGCGCGCGGGCGCGAATCCGGCGCTGATGCCCGCCGAGGAGCAACAGGTTGCGCACCCGCATCCGGAATTCGGCGTGATCGATCGGGCTTTGCACGAAATCGCTGGCCCCGGCGGCGTAGGCCTCGGCGCGGAAGGCGCGGTCGGCATGGGCGGTGACCACCATCACCGGCACGTCGGACGCGCTGGCCAGGGCGCGAATCCGGCGCGTCAGTTCCCCACCATGCAGCGCCGGCATCAGGTAGTCGGTGACCACCAGATCGGCGTCGTTGCCGGCCAGCCATTCGAGGGCCGCGAACGGGTCGGGAAAGGTGCGCACGCCGGCCGCCGGATCCACTGATCCGACAAGCCGGGCGTAGATCGCCAGGTTCGCCGGCGAATCATCGACGATGACGGTGAATGCCTTCATGTTCGCGGCATCCCCCGGCTGCGGACCGGTGGGGTCAGAACCGCCATGTCACCCCCAGGCTCGCGACATCGCCGGAGACGCTGTAGGAGCCGATCAGGGTTCCCGCGCTGGGCGTGGCCGAGTAGCCGTTCGAGGCGTCGGCGAGCCCGAATTCATGCAGATACGCGGCCTGCACCGCGATCGCGCGCGTGAAATTGTAGGTCGCGCCGACCCCGAGCAGGATGAGGTCGAGGCCCGGCAGGCGCGGCGTGCGGTCGGCGGTCTGGATCGGCCCGCGCTCGAACCCGAGGCCGCCCTGGAAGCGCCAGCGCGGCAGGGCGGCCGGGCGCTCGTTGACGCCGAGCGAGAAGAGCCAGGAATCCCGGTTGCGGAATTGCTGCACGCTGGACACGGCGCCGCCGCTGGTGACGGTCAATTCCTGGAACAGCGCCCAATGCGTCCATTGCACGCTGGCCAGCGCGGTCAGGCCGGGCGTCACCACCCAGGCGGCGCTGAGGGTCAGCACGTCGGGCAGCGCGAGATCGGCATGGACCGACTGGTTGAGCGTCGAAAGCGCGCCGGCCGTCACGGGACTGACCACGCCGATCAGGGCGGGGATCGCGACCGTCTGGTTGCCCGAAAGCGCCTCCCCGATGCGCGAGCGATAGTCGATCCCGGCGCGGAAGCTGGGGCTCGGCTCCCACAGCACGCCGAGGTGGTAGCCGATCGCCCAGCTGTCCCCATGCAGATCGGCGACCGGATCGCCGGCCAGCGCGGCGAGCGGTCCGGTATTGACCGCGCTGGTGAGCCGCGCGGCGAAATGGTCGATGATCGGCCCGCCGCCGATCGAGAGCGTGGGGGTCAGCCGGTAGGCAACCGCGAGGCCGATCTCGGTATCGCTGATCGAGGACACCAGCGCCTGGTAGCGGCCGACGAAATCGCCCGACCAGGCGGTGCGCTCGCCGAACGGCTCTTCCACCGAGAGGCCGAATTTGAGGTCCGGTGTCGCGCTCCAGACCGCTTCCAGCCCCGGCAGGACGTTGAGGCCGCCGGCATTGCCGCCCTGCGAGCCGCTGACCGGTGCGCCGCCGACCAGATCCTCACCCTGGAACGTAACCGTCGTGGAAATCAGGTTGATGCCGAGATCGACTTCCGAGGCCGAAAGCCGGGTCATCCCCGCTGGATTGGTCCAGGCGGTGCTGGCGTCATAGGCCTTGGCGGCCATGCCGGCGAAGGCGTTGGCCGACCAGTCGGGGCTGCCCGTGCGCAGCTGGAAACCGCCGGCATGGGCCTCGCCGGCCCAGAGGGCGGCGGCGAGCATCGCCGCGGCTCCCAGGTGGTGGGCGCGCGACCGGCGCTCGGCCTGGGGTGCGGGGCGGTCCTCTGGGGACGGCCTTCCGGCGGCGCGGCACGCTGGGGGCATTGGCATGGCTTCGCGTTCCTGGAAGCGAAGCCTTGGTCCTAGCCGGCAACCCATTACCGAGGGGTTACAGACGGCCCGCCGATCGCAGGCGAGAGGTGCGGGGCGGGGCCGCGCCCGCCCGTGCGCCCGATTTTTTTGCCTGCCGATCCTTCACCCAGGCTGTGCGGCCCAGCAAAGATGTGGGGCGACTACACGTCCAGATTCGCCACCTTCAGCGCGTTCCCCACGATGAACTCCCGCCGCGGTTCCACCACGTCGCCCAT
>JAKAZN010000124.1 GCA_021815835.1 Pseudomonadota bacterium | reverse complement strand
GGTCACGAATGCCGGGGCGGGCGGGAAAAATAGGCGGCACCGGGTCCGCCATGACGAACCTGGGGAAGGTCGTACGCCGAGTTTTGGCAACCGCCTGGACATGCTCGGCGCGACCCGGTGCCGACAGGAAGGCGGCCGCCCGAGGGGCGGGACGGCCGCTTCGCTGCTCGACCTGGCCTGGGGAAGCCAGTCTCCCGCGGGAAAGCGGGATGGCCACGGTCTAGCGCCCGCGCGTGGCGCGCGAAACAGGGAGTGCGGGCGGGGATTTACGGCGGTTCGGGGCAGGCCTGGTTCGGCAGCAAACGAGGGGAAAAATCGCCGGACTATCCCCGCCTCTTTTCGCTGGATTTCCGGTTTCGTTCAGGATTTCGCGCCACGCTGGCGGATGGTGGCCCCGGTGCGGTCGGCGCGGATCGTGCCGTCGGGCACCTCGCTCGGGATCGTCAGCCGGTAGGGGCCGAGGCGCAGCACCGCGCCGGGCGCCAGGGTCGTGGTGCCGGTGATCCGCACCCCGTCGATGAACGTGCCGTTGGTGGAATTGAGATCGGTGACCAGGACGTCGCCGCAAGCGGCCTCCAGCCGGCAATGGGCGCGGGAGACCTCGATCGAGGGCAGCATCAGCCCGGCACCCGGGGCGCGGCCGAGGATCAGCGGCTCATCCCCGAGCTCGATTCGCGGCGGTGGATCGCCGGGGCCGCTGAGCAGCAGGCAGGGCCGGGATTCCGGCGGTTGCGCCACCAGGGCCTCGTGCGACAGGCCAGTGCCGTCAGCCGGGCTGTCGCGCCGCGACAGCGCCTGGGCCTGCTCGGCCAGCGCGGCGCCCGCTTCGTCCAGCGCCGCGCCGAAGGGCGCGATCGCGGCCTGCGCCAGGCCCACGCGCAAGGCGCGCCCGGAGCGGCGCTCCAGCAGGCCGATCCGCATCAGGAAGGCGATGTGATCGCGCGTGGTCTGGAAATTCTGCCGGATCGCGCCGAGCAGGGAGGCCGCCATCTGGTCGGCGAGCAGCCCGTCCTCCTCCTCGGCCGGCTGGCTTGTGGCGCCGAATTGCTGTTCGAGCGCCATCAGCAGCAGCGAACTGTGGGAGATCGACAGCAGATGCCGCCGCGCATCGATCCGCCGGGCGCGGGAGAGGTTATCGGCCTCGAACACGCGTTCCGCGCCGGCGAGCCAGGTCTCCTGCCCGGTCTCGACCGCGCGCAGCAGCGCGAGGCGGCCGGCGGCGTCGATCGCGGCCACCTTGCCGGGACGCAGCCCGGCGAGCGCGGCCCCCAGGGTCAGCAGGCGGACGCCGATATCGCGCAGATAGAGATCGTACTGGTTGAACAGCGCGACGGTGGGCAGCACGACGGTGCGGGCCGAGAGCGGCGCGTCCTCGGGATCAATGGCGCAGAAGCCGAGGCCGCGCAGCTCCCCCACCCGCTCGCGCACCGTGGCGTCGTCGAGCAGGAAGACCTGCTTGACCAATCCGTAGAGCTCGCCGAGGGCCGCGCCTTCGCGCGCGCGCACGGCCAGATGGCTCGCCAGGTGCCACTGCGCCCGGCGATGCAGGGCGGGGAACTGGCGCAACCAGATGTCCTGGCCGGCGGAAAGGAAACGAACGGTTTCGCGCTGGGTGAGCACCGGAGCCTCGGGGAGCGGCCGACCGGGATGGCCCGGCCGCGCGGGGAATCGGAACGAGCCCGGCCATTGTAGCGCAAAGCGGGGCCGGCCGTGCAAGCCGGATGGATCCGCTGCATGGATCCGCTGCATGGATCCGCCGCCCCGGGGCCGTCGCTTGCAACCGGCGCCGCCCTTACCTCTCCCGCGCCCTGCCGCGCCATCGCGTCGCGTCCGGGAGGGGCAGCGCCCTCGGGCCCTATTTCGCCGCCCGGCGCCCCTTTCGCGCCGACAGGTTCATTGCGGTTCCGATCAGCGCCAGGTGCGAGAACGCCTGCGGGAAATTGCCAAGCTGGCGGCGCGTTGCCGGGTCGTATTCCTCCGCCAGCAGCCCGACATCGTTGGCCAATCCGGCGAGCCGGCGGAACAGCGCCCGCGCCTCGCCCGCCCGTCCTTGCAGGACCAGGTTGTCGGCCAGCCAGAAGCTGCATGCGAGGAACACACCCTCGCCGCCGTCCAGCCCGTCCGATCCGTCTTCGGTGCGATAGCGCCGCACCAGCCCGTCCTGCAGCAATTCGCGTTCGATCGCGGCGACGGTGCCCAGCATCCGCGGATCGGTGGCGGGCAGGAACCCCACCAGCGGGATCATCAGCGCGCTCGCGTCCAACGCCGTGGATCCGTAGGCCTGCACGAAGCTGTTCTTGCCGGCGTCGAAGCCGTGCGCGCAGATATCGGCGTGGATGCGCGCGCGCAAGCGGCGCCATGGTTCCATGCGCTCGGCCGCGCCGCGGCTTTCCGCTTCCTTCACGGCGCGGTCCATCGCCACCCAGGCCATGACCTTGGAGAACACGAAGTGCCGCTGCCCGCCGCGCACTTCCCAGATGCTCTCGTCGGGTTTGTCCCAGATCGTGCCGAGGTGGTCGATGATCTCGCACATCAGGCCCCAGGTCTCGCCGGGCGCGGCGAGGCCCGCGTGCTTGGATTGATAGAGCGCGTCGATCACCTCGCCATAGGTATCGATCTGCAATTGGTCGCCGGCGGCGTTGCCGACGCGCACGGGCCTGGCCCCCTGATAGCCCGCGAGCCACGGCACCTCCCATTCCGGCAGCCGCCGTTCGCCGCCCACGCCATAGAGCGTGCGCATCTGCCCCGGGCTGCCGGCAACCGCGCGGCGCAGCCAGGCGCTCCAGGCGCGCGCCTCCTCGCGGTAGCCGGCATCGAGCAGCGCGAGCAGGGTGAAGGTCGCGTCGCGCAGCCAGCAGAAGCGGTAATCCCAGTTGCGCGACCCACCGGGCTGCTCGGGCAGGGACGTGGTCGGCGCGGCGACGATGCCGCCCGTCTCGGCGCAGGTCAGCGCCTTGAGGGTGATCAGGGATCGTTCCACTTCAGAACGGAATTCGCCCTGGTAGCGGTTGCGTCCGGACCAGTCGGTCCAGAACGCCTCGGTCGCGTGCAGCGCGATCAGCGGATCGGCCGCGGCGGGCGGCGGCAGATGGGACGGGCCGTGGGCGAGGACGAAGCAGGCTTCTTCGCCCGCGTGCAGGGTGAAGCGAGCCTCGGTGTGGAAGTCGTGGCCTTCCAGCGGGATCGTGCTGTGGACCGCGACGAGGTCGGGGCCGGCGATCGCGGTGATGCCGAAGCCGGTGCGCTGGCGCGTGACCCAGGGGACGAAGGAGCCGTAGTCGAAGCGCAACGCCAGATCGAAGCGCATCGGCACCGCGCCGGACTCGCCACGGGCGATGCGGATCACGGTGGGTCCGGGGCCGGAGACCTGCATGCCGGCCACGCCCGCCTGGGGCGGCATGAAATCGATCACGCTGACCCGCCCGGTGGCGGTTTCGAAGCAAGTCTCCAGGATCAGGGTGCCGGGGCGGTAATGGCGGGTGACGTTTGCGCCCGCGTCCTCCGGCGCCACGCGCCAGAAGCCGGCGCGTGGGGTGTCGAGCAGGGCGGCGAGGCAGGCCGGACTGTCGAAACGCGGCAGGCAGAGCCAGTCGATCGATCCCGCGCGGCTCACCAGGGCGGCCGTGCGGCAATCGCCGATCAGCGCGTACTCCTCGATCCGCGGCGCGGTATCGGACAAGACCTTACTTCCGGCTCGCCTCGTAGCGCGCCTTGTGCTCCGCGTTCGGCGGATAGAGGCCGGGGAGCGGCGCGCCCTTGTCCACCTCGGTCATGATCCAGGCTTCCAGCCGTTCCTGTTCGGCGCCGCCGGCGACGATTTCGTCCACGAAGGCGGCCGGGATCACCACCGCGCCGTCGGCGTCGGCCAGGATCAGATCGTTGGGAAACACCGCGACGCCGCCGCAGCCGACCGGCTCGCCCCAATCGACGAAGGTCAGGCCGGCGACCGAGGGCGGCGCCGCCACGCCGGCGCACCACACCGGCAGTCCGGTCCCCAGCACGCCCGCCACATCCCGCACCGCGCCATCCGTGACCAGCGCGGCCACGCCGCGCTTTGCCATGCGCGCGCACAGGATGTCGCCGAAAATCCCGGCATCGGTCACGCCCATCGCATCGACGACGGCGATCGCGCCGTGCGGCATCGCCTCGATCGCGGCACGGGTGGATTTGGGCGAGGACCAGGATTCCGGCGTCGCCAGATCTTCCCGCGCGGGGACGAAGCGGAGCGTGAAGGCGCGCCCGATCAGCCGCGGCTGGTCGGGGCGCAGCGGCTTGGGTCCGCGCATCCACACGTTGCGCAGCCCCTTCTTCAGCAGGAGCGTGGTCACGGTGGCGGAGGAGACATGCCTCAGCGCCGCGATGATGGATGCCTCGTCCGCCATGGAACCCTCCGTCCGGTTGCGGGGATGGTGGTTACGGCCCGGGACGGAGCGCGGCAAGGGGCGCTTGGCGCTGGGCGGGCGACAGCGCAGAGTGGCGCGATCATCGCCGCCAAGGATGCCATGGAAATGCCCGCGCTCGACACGATCCGCCGCTATCACGATGAGCTCACCGCCATCCGCCACGACCTGCACGCAAATCCCGAGCTCGGGATGAGCGAACACCGCACCGCCGAGCAGGTCGCGAAGCTGCTCGAATCCTGGGGCATCGAGGTGCATCGCGGCGTGGGCCGCACCGGCGTGGTCGGCGTGCTGCGCGCGGGCAACGGCCCGGGCGCGATCGGCCTCAGGGCAGACATGGACGCGCTACCGATCCCCGAGGCCACCGGCCGGCCCTATGCCAGCGGCAATCCCGGCGTAATGCATGCCTGCGGCCATGACGGGCATACCACCATGCTGCTCGGCGCGGCGCGCTACCTGGCGGAGACGCGGGGCTTCAACGGCACGGTGAACTTCATCTTCCAGCCTGGGGAGGAAGGCGCGGGCGGCGCGCTCGCGATGCTGGAGGACAAGCTGTTCGAACGCTTTCCCTGCGAACGCATCTTCGGCATCCATAATCGCCCGGGCATGGAGGTCGGCAACTACGCGATCAGCCCCGGCGCGTCCTCGGCCGGCGGCGCGTTCTTCGACATCGCCATCACCGGACGCGGCGCCCATGGCGCGCGGCCGGAGGAAAGCATCGATCCCGTCCTGGTCGCCTGCCATATCGGCACCGCGCTGCAATCGCTGATCGCGCGCAACCTCTCGCCCTGGAAGGCCGCGGTGCTCAGCGTGACGAAGATCGAGGGTGGGGCGGCCTACAACGTGATCCCGGGCAGCGCGCGCCTGGCCGGCACCGCGCGGGCGATGCAGCGCGAGACGCTGGAAATGCTGGAGACGGGAATCGCGCGCATCGCCGCCAACGTCGCCGCCGCGTTCGGCGCGACCGCGACCAGCGATTTTCGTGTGATCTTTGCCCCGCTGGTCAACGATCCAGGCGCCGCCGGCGCCTTCGCCGATACCGCCGCCGAGCTGGTGGGGGAGGCGCGGGTGGATCGCGCCCGGCCGCCGGGGATGGGGTCGGAGGATTTCAGTTTCATGATGGAGCAAGTCCCCGGCGCCTATCTGAACGTGGGCAACGGCAACAGCGCGGCGCTGCACAATGCCGCCTACGACTTCAACGACGCCGCCATCCCCTATGGCGCGGCCCTGTTTGCCCGCCTGATCGAGCGCGAATTGCCGCGCGGGGCATAGCGCATCGCGGGGCGCCCCACGGGGTGCTGCGCGGGCAAGGCGGATGCCAGGGGCTTGCGGCGCGGCGCGGAGTCTGTGAAGGAAGCAGCGGCGCCATGGCATTGCCGGGTGCTACTCTCCGAATCGCCGGCGCGAACGGCGGATCGGGACCTGGCCTCAGTTTCCAGTGGAGCAAAATCGTTGAGCGGCAACGGGCGGTATCGGGTGCTTTCCTCCTTCGATCGGCCGCGACGCCGGTTCGTCCAGGACGGGGAGGTGCCGGTGACCGTCGTCAATCCGCGTCCCCGTCAGGGCCTCGACGCGCTCGGCCCGCCACGGTCCGCGATTTCCCCGCATGAGCGGGCGGAAGCGGCCGAGGCGGCGCTCGGCGCCGAACGCGGCGCGCATGAACGCACCGAGCGACAGCTGCGCGAGGTGCAGGCGAGTCTGCTCGACCTGCAAACCAAGCAGGGCCATGCGGAACTCGCGCGCGGCGAGGCCGAGCAATTGCTGAGCGAGGCGCGCGCGGAGCTCGTCACCCTGCGCGAGGAACTCGCGACGGCGCGAATCGCCCAGACCGCGTTCCGGC
>JAKAZN010000123.1 GCA_021815835.1 Pseudomonadota bacterium | reverse complement strand
CCGGGCCTGGCGCAATTTTCGGCCTGAGCGGGCGCGGGCGGACGCGTGCCCATATTGTTGCGTTATCGGAACCGAATGCCAGGATCACCGGCCCCGGCTCGGTATCCGGGCCGCCCCAAGGTCCCGCGCGCCCGGCCCAGGGGCCGCCGGCCATGGGGGCGATCCAGGTGTGGGGCGATCCCGGCGCTCACCCGATCGCCCTGACGGCGCTCCCGCGCCGTCTGGCAAACCCTCGCGCCGCTGATACACTGTCCGCCCCACGCCCCACGCCCTCGGAGCCGCCGCCCCATGCTCGACATCGCCTTCGCCGCGCCGTCCCTGCCGCCGAAGGGCGCCCTCGTCCTGCCGCTGCATGAGGGCGCCGCGCTCTCCGGCCTCGCCCAGGCGGCCGACCAGGCAACGGACGGCGCCATCGCCCGCGCCCTCGCCGCCGCCGAGTTCAAGGGCGCCAAGGGCAAGACCTGCACCATCCTCGCCCCCGGCGCCGGATTTTCCCGGGTCCTCGCCGTCGGCCTCGGCAAACCCGCCGATCGTACCACGCGCCGGCTGGAGGATGCCGGCGGCGCCGTCGCCGCCGCGCTCGCCCGCGAGCCGGAGATCCACGTCGCCGCCGACGCGCTGACCCCGGCCGAGGCCGCCAGCCTCGCCCACGGCGCCACCCTGCGCGCCTATCGTTTCGATAAATACCGCACCAAGGAAAAGCCCGAGGACAAGCCGCGCCTCGCCCGCCTCACCCTGCTCATCGCCGAAGCCCCCGCCGCCGAGGCCGCCTACGCCCCGCTGCGCAGGCTCGCCGAGGGCGTGTTCGTGACCCGGGATCTGGTGAGCGAGCCGCCCAACATCCTCAACCCGGCCGAGTTCGCCGAACGCTGCCGCGGCCTCGCCGCCCTCGGCCTCGAGGTCGAGGTGATGGGGCCGGCGGAGATGCACACGCTCGGCTTCGGCGCCCTGCTCGGCGTCGCGCAAGGCAGCGTGAACGAAGCGCGCATGGTCGTGATGCGCTGGAACGGCGGGGCGGCGGGCGCGAAGCCGGTGGCCTTCATCGGCAAGGGCGTGACCTTCGACACCGGCGGGATCAGCATCAAGCCCGCCGGCGGGATGGAGGACATGAAATGGGACATGGCCGGCGCCGGCACCGTGACCGGCCTGATGGCGGCGCTGGCCGGGCGCGCGGCGAAGGTGAACGCGGTCGGCCTGATCGGGCTGGTGGAGAACATGCCGTCGGGCAATGCGCAGCGGCCGGGCGACGTGGTGACCAGCTATTCCGGGCAGACGATCGAGGTCATCAACACCGACGCCGAGGGGCGCCTGGTACTCGCGGATGTTCTCTGGTACTGCCAGAAGAATTTCGATCCGGTGTTCATGGTCGATCTGGCGACCCTGACCGGCGCGATCATCATCGCGCTCGGCCACGAGCACGCCGGCATGTTCGCCAACAACGACGAACTCGCCGGGCGGCTGGACGCCGCCGGCCGCGCGGTCGGCGAGAAACTCTGGCGGATGCCCCTGGCCGAGGCGTACGACGACCAGATCAAATCCGCCATCGCGGACATGAAGAACGTGGGCGGCCGGCCGGGCGGGTCGATCACCGCCGCGCAATTCCTGCAACGCTTCGTGAACGGCAAGCCCTGGGCGCATCTCGACATCGCCGGCATGGCCTGGTCGTCCAAGGATGCCGCCTGCACGCCCAAGGGCGCCACCGCGTTCGGCGTGCGCCTGCTCGACCGGCTGGTCGCCGATCATTACGAAACCGGCGCCGGCCAGTAGCCCGCATGGTCGAAATCGGGTTCTACCATCTGACCCGAACGAAGCTCGCCCAGGCCCTGCCGGACCTGCTGGGGCGCACGCTGAACGCCGGCGAACGGGCGGTGGTGCGCTGCCCCTCGCCCGCCTCGGTCGCGGCGCTGGACGCGGCCTTGTGGGAAGCCGCCACGCCCGACTGGCTGCCGCACGGCACCGCGGCCGACGGCGACGCCGGGCTGCAACCGATCTGGCTCGCCGCCGACGATATCGTTCCCAACGGTGCGCGCTATCTGTTCCTGGTCGATGGCGCGGAGACCGCGCGGCCCGGCGATTTCGCGCGCGTCTTCGACCTGTTCGACGGCACCGACGATGCGGCGGTCGCCGCGGCGCGGCAGCGCTGGCAGGCGATCCGCGCCGCCGGCATCGCGCCCATCTATTGGCGCCAGGGCGCGCGCGGCTGGGAGAAGGCGGGCTAGTGGTCCGATGCCAACGCCTGCTTCCGGGCGTTGGCTGAATCGGCCCACAAAATCAAGCTAGTGCTCTGACGCATGCTGATCTATCCGAATGAGTCAGAGCACTAGCCCTCCACCCACATCCCGAAATCGGCCGGATGGCCGGTCTCGAACGCGCCCATGCGGAACAATTCGTAGCGCGGCGGCTGATAGAGATGCGCCGCCGTCGCCGGCGTGGCGAAATGTTCCCCCACCAGATCGGAACGGACAAAGAACGCATTCACCCCGGTGATATTGCACCCGACCAGGCTGTAGCCCTTCGCCGTCGCGAGCTCGGTCAGCGATTGCAACGAGCACCCGTAGTAATCCGTCCCGGCCCAGGCGCGTTCCGGCTGGTAGGCCATCACATGCTTCATCGGCGGCGGGAACTTGGCGTTGTATTCGATCACCGCCACGCGCGGCCGGGTCGCTTCCAGCGCCTTGAACACCCAGTAATCGTTGCCGTCGATATCGATCGACAGCAGATCGATCTCCCCCGGCAGCGCCAGCGCGCGGACCACCTCGTCGATGTTCTCGCGGCTCACCAGGCTGGTCGCGAGCTTGAGCCGCCCGGCGTCGAGCACGATGCGAAAGCGCCGGCGGATGGCCTCGGCGTGCGCGGCACTCGCCTCCGCCCACCCGCCCCGCCAGCCCTGGTGCAGCAGCGCGTGGGTATTGCATTCCAGGCCATCCTCGACCCCGAATTCGAAAAAGATGCGCGATTCGGCGCCGATCCGGCGGAAGATCTCGGCGATGATGCCGTCCTCGTCGTGCTGCGAGTAGATCGTCGCGCCATGACGCTCCAGCCGCCGCGGATCGGCCAGCGCCGGATCGGCGCGCAGCCGGACCAGTTCCTGCTTGCCGGCGAGGATATTCGCCTCCCGCTGCTGGTGCAGCAACTCCGTCGTGCCGCGGATCTGCACGAGCTGGCCGCGCACGGCGAGCAGTTCGGCAAACAGCGCGCTGTTCAGCGGCTCGGGGCCGAGCAGCTCCAGATAGGCGCCCAGCGCCTCCTCGTAACGACCCGACGCGGCCGCGATGCGCGCGGCGGCAAGGCGGTTGGTTTGCGGCTGGCGGCTCATCCTGGTCCCTTCGCTATCCCCGCGCGACCGCGCGTGGCGTATCCCCGCGCGACCGCGCGTGGCGTATCCCCGCGCGACCGCGCAAGGCATATCCCCGCGCGGCAGCGCAAGGCATATCTATGACCGGAACGGAGCGGGCGGGAAACCGGGGATGGATCGGGGATTGCGGCGATGGGCGCTGACGCGGCGCCGCGGCGTGGTGCCGGCGCTGTGGCTGTTCACCGACGCGGTCCGGCTCGCCGACCCGTTGGCGGCGGCGGCTTCGTTGCCGCGAGGGCGCGCCGGCGTGGTGTTCCGTCATGACGGCGCACCCGGGCGCGCCGCGCTGGGCGGCGCGCTGGCGCGCCTGTGCCGGGCGCGGCGCCTGATGCTGGTGGTGGCCGGGGATGCACGCCTGGCCGCGGCGCTGGGCGCGGGCGTGCATCTGCGCGACGGGCGCTGGCCGGACGCGGCGCGGACGCGGCGCGGCGCGATGCTCACGAGCTCGGCGCATGACGCCCAAGCCGCGCGGCGCGCGGTACGGGCCGGCGCGCGGCTGGTGTTTCTCTCGCCCGTCTTCGCCACCGCGAGCCATCCCGGCGCGCCGGCGCTGGGGCCGTTGCGCTGGGCGGCGCTCGCGCGCCATGCGCCGGGCCGGGCGGCGGCGCTCGGCGGGATGACGGATCGAAGCGTGCGCCGCCTCGCGCGCGCCTGCCGCGCGGTCGGTGCGATCGGCGCGCTGGCCGGGCCGCGCTGACCCGGTTCAATCCAGCAATTTCGCCCCGGTCGCCGCGGCGGCGGCCTCGCGGGTCACGCCGGGGGCAAGCTCGTGGATACGAAACCCCTCCCCCACCGGCGCGAACACGCCGAGATTGGTCGCCACCAGCGAGACCACCTTGCGCGCCGTCACCGGCAGCGCGCAGCGCCCCACCAGGCGCGGCGCGCCCGAGCGGGTGGCGTGCTCCATCACCAGGAACACCCGCTTGGCGCAGGCCGCGAGATCCATCGCCCCGCCGATCCCGCCGCCCTTGGCGCGGCCGATCTTCCAGTTGGCGAAATCGCCCCCGGCGGAGACCTCGTAGGCGCCCATCACGGTCACATCGATCCGCCCGCCGCGGATGATGGCGAAGCTGTCGGCGTGGTGCACCATCGCCGCACCCGCGAGCAGGGTCACGTTCTGCCCGCCGGCATTGACCAGATCGAGGTCTTCCTCCCCGGCCGGCGCGATCGGGCCATAGCCGATCACGCCGTTCTCGGAATGATAGATCACCCGGCGCGGCGCAATATCGACGTTGGAACAGAGCGTGGGCATCCCCACGCCCAGATTGACGATCCAGCCATCCTCGAACCGCGCGGCGATGCGGTCGGCCATCTGCTGGC
Source organism: Pseudomonadota bacterium (assembly GCA_021815835.1). GTDB lineage: Bacteria > Pseudomonadota > Alphaproteobacteria > Acetobacterales > Acetobacteraceae > JAJZVS01. The sequence goes on along the minus strand of JAKAZN010000123.1, from coordinate 1,607 downwards.
GGGTGAAACCCAAAGGGGCATCGGGGGTTGATCCGCTCATGGGCGCACGCGCTCCTGGCGCTTCTGCGGCCAGAGTCCCAACGGTGGCGGCGGGATCTGGACCAGGCGGTGGATGAAGATGCCCGGCGTGTGGACCGCGTCGGGGTCGATCGCGCCGGGCGGCAGGATCGGTTCCTCGATCTCGGCGATCGCGATCCGCGCCGCCATCGCCATCACCGGGTTGAAGTTGCGTTGCGAACGGTGAAATTGCAGGTTCCCCGAGGCATCGGCGCGGCGCGCGCGCAGGAAGGCGTAATCGACCGGCAGGGCATGCTCGAGCAGGTACTCGCGGCCATTGAAGAAGCGCCGCTCACGGCCCTCCGCAAGCTCGGTGCCCACCGCGGTCGGGGTGTAGAAGGCGGGGATGCCCGCCCCGGCGGCGCGCAATCGTTCCGCGAGCGTTCCCTGCGGCACCAGCTCCGCCTCGACCTCGCCGGCCTCGTAGTATTTCGTGAAGGGCAGCACGTCGGAGGCGCGGGTGGCGGCGGTGAACGCGCAGATCACCTTGCGCACCCGGCCGCGCTCCACCAGCATCCCGATATCGGGCATCCGCGGTTGCTGCGCGCCGCCGGTGGTATTGGCGATCAGGGTCAGGTTCTTCGCCCCCTGTTCCGCCAGCGCGGCGATCAGGTTGAACGGCGTGCCGGGCATCCCGAAACCGGCGAAGGCGATGGTCGCGCCATCCGGAATATCGGCGACGGCGGCGGCAAGATCGGGGCGGAGCTTTTCCGTCATGGCGGGACCTTCATGCGGGCGGGGCGGGCCAGGTGGCGCGGTACCCCTGGAATTTCGACGTCAGGGACGCAAGCTCCGCCAGCAGATCCGCCGGCAGGCCGGGCGGCAGCGCGATCGCGTCGATCTCCGGCCCGAACCGTTCCGCGATCGCGCGCGCGAGCTGATCGTGCCGGCCGATCGCGGCGAACAACGCGACGACGTCATCGGAAATCTCCGCCGCCATCGCCGTCCACTGCCCGGCCCGGGTCATCGCGTTCAGCTTGCGGCCGAGCTCGCCCAGCCCGTGCATCTCCAGCACCGGCCAATAGGCCTGCGTCGAGCCATAGAAGGCGATGCGCCCGCGCACCACCTCCATCGCGCGCGCCACCGCCGCGTCATCGGCGCCGGTGGCGACGAAGCCACCGCCGATGATCTGGAAATGCGCGCGGTCCCGCGCGGCGCGCGCGAAGCCCTCGGCGAGGCGCGGCAGGATTTCGGCATCCATGTAGGCGCGCGTGCAGAACCCGTGCAGGCGCACGCCGTCCGCGACCTCCCCGGCCAGGCGCAAGGTGTTCGGCCCGACGGCGGCGAGCGTGACCGGCACCATCGGCAGATGCAGCGAGGGCGGCACGAAATAGGGTGGCATCAGGGTGAAGCGATAATGCGGGCCTTCGTGGTTCAGTTTCGCGCCCTGCTCCCACGCGGTCCAGATCGCGCGCAGCGCGTGCACATAATCGCGCAGCCGCGGCGCGGGCGCGGACCAGGGCACGGAGAATCGGCGTTCGTTATGCGCGCGGATCTGCGGCCCCAGCCCCAGCACGAACCGCCCGCGCGAAGCGATCTGCAGATCCCAG
>JAKAZN010000122.1 GCA_021815835.1 Pseudomonadota bacterium | reverse complement strand
CGGCGGCACGGTCGGCGATATCGAGAGCCTGCCGTTCCTGGAAGCGATCCGCCAGCTCAGCAACGAGCTGGGACCGGAACGGTCCATGTTCATCCACCTGACCCTGGTGCCCTACATCCCCTCGGCCGGCGAGCTGAAGACCAAGCCGACGCAGCATTCGGTGAAGGAGTTGCTGAACGTCGGCATCCAGCCGCAGATGCTGCTGTGCCGCTGCGACCGGCCGATCCCGGAAGGCGAGCGGCGCAAGATCGCCCTGTTCTGCAACGTCCGGCCCGAGGCGGTGATCCCGGCGCTGGATGTCGATACGATCTACGCGGTGCCGCTGCGCTACCACGCCGAAGGGATGGACCGCGAGGTGCTGCGCCATTTCGCGCTGCCGCACACGCACGCGCCCGATCTGTCCCGCTGGCAGAGCATCGTCGATATCCTGCGCGCCCCGGAGGGCGAGGTGCGGATCGCGATCGTCGGCAAATATACCAATCTGCTCGACAGCTACAAATCCCTGGCCGAGGCCCTGGCGCATGGCGGCGTCGCCAACCGGGTGCGGGTGAAACTGGACTGGGTGGACAGCGAGGTGTTCGAGCAGCCCGGCACCGTCCAGCGCCTGGAGGGCGTACACGGCATCCTGGTCCCCGGCGGCTTCGGCGAGCGCGGCACCCCGGGCAAGATCGAGGCGGTGCGCTTCGCGCGCGAACGCGGCGTGCCGTTCTTCGGCATCTGCTTCGGGATGCAGATGGCGGTGATCGAGGCGGCGCGGAACCTCGCGGGGCTGGCCGGGGCGTCATCGACCGAGTTCGGTCCCTGCGCCGAGCCGGTGGTGGGGCTGCTGACCGAATGGGCGCGCGGCAACGAGATCGAGCGGCGGCGGGAAGGGGGCGATCTGGGCGGGACGATGCGGCTCGGGGCCTATCCGGCGCGGCTGGCACCGGGCAGCCTGGTGCGGGAAATCTATGACGGGTTCGAGACGATCTCGGAACGCCATCGCCACCGCTACGAGGTGAACGTGCATTATCGCGAGGTCCTGGAGGCGACCGGGCTGCGCTTCTCCGGCATGTCGCCCGACGCGGTGCTGCCCGAGATCGTGGAGCGGCCGGACCATCCGTGGTTCGTGGGCGTGCAGTATCACCCGGAATTGAAATCGAAGCCGTTCGCGCCGCACCCGCTGTTCGCGGCCTTCATCGCGGCTTCCGTGGCGCAGATGCGGTTGGTGTAGCGGGCGGGGCGGCTCAGAAGATCGTGGCTATCGCCGCCACGGCCTCGCCCGCCGCGCGATCCGCGTCCGGTTCCGGCCAGCACGCCGCCGCCTCCGCCATGCCCCGGCGTGCCGCGGGCGCGGCCGGCGCGTAGGCGCCAGGTCCGTCCGGGATCGCGGCCAGCCGGTCGGTGATCCCCAGCACCGTCTCCGCCCCGCCCAGGTACAGCACGCCGTCCGGCGCGAGCTGCCCCGCGATCGCCTCCAGCACCCGCGCCTTCGTGGGCGCATCGAAATAGATCAGCACGTTGCGGCAGAACACGATATCGAAACGGCCGAGCGGGGCCGGGTTGTCGAGCAGGTTCCATTCGCGGAAATTCACCGCCGCGCGCAGCGGATCGGCGATGCGCCAGTTCGATTCCTCCTTGCGGAAATGCTTGACGAGCATCTGCACCGGCAGGCCGCGCTGCACCTCGAACTGGGAATAGAGACCCTCGCGCGCGCGCGCGAGCGGCTCGCGCGCCAGATCGGTGCCGAGGATCTCCACCCGCCGCGCCCCGAGCGTGGCGCGGAGCTCGGCCACGATCATCGCCAGCGAATAGGCTTCCTGGCCGGTCGAGGCGGCGGCCGACCAGATGCGCAACGGCGCGCCGGGCGGGCGGGCGGCGTGCAGGCGCGGCAGAGTGTGGGCGCGGACATGGGCGAAGGGCTTGGCGTCGCGGAAGAACAGGCTCTCGTTGGTGGTCATCGCCTCCACCACCTCGCGCGCGAGGCGATCCGCGCCAGGGGTGCGCAGCCGGGCGGCGAGCGCGGGCAGATCGGGCAGATTCTCGCGCCTGGCGATGGGGGCGAGGCGGGTTTCCAGCAGGTAGGTCTTGTCGGGGCCGATCACCAGGCCGGATTTGGCACGCAACAATTCCGCCAGCGTCTCGAACGCGGCGGCTTGCAGGGGGACGCTCATGCCCGTCCGCTCCGCAGCAGCTCGATCAGTTTCGGCGCGATCCGGGCCAGCGGCAGGACGGCGTGGCAGAGCCCGGCCTGGGCGATGGCGCCGGGCATGCCCCAGACGACGCTGGTCGCCTCGTCCTGCGCGATCGCGGTGCCGCCGGCGGCGACGATCGCGCGGGTGCCGGCCAGGCCGTCATGGCCCATGCCGGTCAGCATCGCGACCAGCACGCGGCCATCCGCGGCGGCGGCGGCGCTTTCCAGCATGGGATCGACCGCGGGGCGACAGTAATTGACCGCGGGTGCGTCCGACAGCCGGGCGCGCAGCGCCCCTGGGGCTGGCCCCGCGGCTGTCTCGATCAGCAAATGGCGGTCGCCGGGGGCGAGATAGATGCGGCCGGGGGCGAGGTGTTCGCCGTCCACGGCCTCCGCGCAGGCAAGTCCGCCGAGCGCGGTGATGTGGTTCGCCAGCATGGTGGTGAAGGCCGGCGGCATGTGCTGGGTGATCGCGACCGGAACCGCGATCTGCCGCCCGAGCGCCGCGATCACGCCCATCAATGCCTGCGGGCCGCCGGTGGAGCTCCCGATCGCGAGCAGGCGCGGGGTCCGCGCCGGCGGCGGGCGGGATTCGGGGTGCGGGCGGGGCGGGGTGGCGCCGGGCGCCGGGGCGTGCGGGGCGACGACGCGGCGGCGCATGCGCGCCAGCCCCTTCACCTTGGCGATCAGTTCCTGGCGGAACCCCTGATCGTCCAGCCCGGCGATCGCGGAGGGTTTCGGGATGTAGTCCGCCGCCCCCAGCCGCAGCGCGCGCAGCGCGATATCCGCCCCGCGCGTGGTCAGGGTGGAGGCCATGACGATCCGCACGCCGGGATCGACCTCCAGCAGCAGTGGCAACGCGGCGATGCCGTCCAGCACCGGCATCTCGATATCGAGCACGATCACGTCCACCTGCGTCCGGCGGAGCGTTTCCACCCCCTGGCGGCCGTTGGCGGCGCGGGCGAGGACGCGGATGGCGGGATCGGAATCCAGGATGCGGGCGATGGCGCTGCGGATCACGGCGGAATCGTCGCAGATCATCACCCGCGCGATTTCCGCCTCCCGCGCGCGCCCGGGCGCGGCGGGCGCGCCGGCCAGGGCCGGGGCGGGGGCGATCACGCCAGCCCGGCTTCGGCGAACTTGCCGAGCAGGATCTCGGCGTCGAACGGCTTCATGATGTATTCCTGCGCGCCCGCCTCCAGCGCCTCGGTGATGAAGCGCATTTCCGTCTCCGTGGTGCAGAACAGGACCACGGGACGGTCGGGGCCGAATTCGGCGCGCAGCGCGCGCAGGAACTCGATGCCGTTCATCACCGGCATGTTCCAATCCAGCAGCACGCCGTCCGGCAGCGCGGCGCGGCAGGCTTCCAGGGCGCGTTTTCCGTCCTCGGCTTCGGTCACCGCGTAGTCGTGCGCTTCGAGGATGCGGCGGGCGAGCTTGCGCACCGTCCGGCTGTCATCGACGACGAGGCAGGTATGGGTCATCTCGGTCAGCCGGCGCCCGCTTTGGCGAAACTCTCAATCGCCAGCAGCCGGGGCACGTCCAGCACGACCAGCAGCCTGCCCTCCAGCCGATAGACACCGCGGCTGTGCTCGGCCCATTCGGCGGGCAGGGTGGGCGGATTGCGCTCGAAGGCGGAGGCGGGGAGGTTCATCACCTCCGCCACCTGATCGACCAGTAGGGCATAGAGCTCGCCGCCCTGTTCGGTGACCACGGACATCCGCGGCGTGCCGGGCGCGGCTTGCGGCAGGCGCAGGCGGCGGCGCAGATCGACCGCGGTGACGATGCGGCCACGCAGATTGAGGCTGCCGGCGATCTCGGGCGGGGCGAGCGGGATGCGCGCGATCGCCTGGTGGGCGAGCACGTCGCGCACCGACAGCACCGGGATGCCGCAGAGCTGACCGGCGACGGTGAGGGTGACGAATTGCTGCTCGGCTTCGGGGGCGTGGGTTTCGGCCGGCGCGTGGTCCAGGACGGCGCTCATGCCATGATCCCCTGGTGGGCCATGGTCCCCTGGTGGAGAGTCTCCAGCTGGGCGGGATGGCCGCCGCCGGGCGCGGCGAGCGCCTGGCGCAGCGCGCCCAGCAGCGAGTCGCGATCGAATTTCGCCACATGGTCGGTGAACCCGGCGGCGAGCGCCTTCTCCCGGTCGGCCGCCGTCGCGCGCCCGGAGAGCGCGATCAGCGGCAGCCCGGCCCAGGGCCCACCCGCGCGCAGGGCACGGGCGAGCTCGAAGCCGTTCATGTCCGGCATCTCGATATCGGAGATCACGGCAGTGAAGCGCGCGCCGGCATCGCGCAGGCGCAGCGCCTCGGCGGCCGAGGCGGCGGCGGTCACCTCGAACCCGGCGGCGGCGAGCGCCGGGACCAGCAGGGCGCGGAAGAAATCGCTGTCCTCCACCGCGAGCAGGCGCGGCGGCGCGCCCTTCGCGGCGTCGGGGCGGAACCAGTCGCCGAAGGCGCGGGTCAGCCAGTAGCCGGTATCGATCACCTCGGTCGCGCGCCCGGCGATGACGGCGGTGCCGAGCAGGCCCGGGCGGGCGGCGCCGAGCTCCACCTTCAGCCGGTCCTCCACCACATCGACGATGGATCCGACGAGCAGGCCCATGCTGCGATCGCCGTCGGTGAACACCAGCGCCGGCTGGCCCGGGCCGTCCGGAACGACGCCGCCGTCGAGCGACAGGAGCGGCATCAGCTGGCCGCGATACTGGGTCGCAAGCGCATCGCCGCAGCGTTCGATCTTCGCGCGCGGGATTTCCTCGAGCCGGGCCACCAGCGCGAGCGGCACGGCCATCGGCGGCGCGTCCGGATCGATTGCGCGGAACAGCAGCAGCGCGGTCGTCTCGTCGGAGCGCTGCGCCGCTTCCACATTGGCTGCCGGCACGGCCCGGGTCTCGCCGGCGCCAGCGCCCACGCCGGTCGCGCGCGCGATCCCGTTCGGATCGAGGATCATGATGACCGAGCCGTCGCCCAGGATGGTGTTGCCGCTGAACATCGTGACGTGGCGCAGGATCGGCGCGACCGGCTTCACCACGATCTCCTCGGTGTCGAACACGCGATCGACGATCAGGCCGAGCATGGTGGCGCCCACCTGGGTCACGACGATGGTCGGAGGCTCGTCGGTCGCCGACCCGCCATCGAGGCGGAGCAGTTCCTTGAGGCTGACCAGCGGCAGCAGCCGGTCGCGCAGGCGCAGCACCGGGGTATCGTTGATGCGCTCGATCGCGCTGCCCTGCTCGCTCCCGCCCTCGCCGGCGGCGCGGACCAGTTCGGCGACGCTGGTCTGCGGGATCGCGAAGCGTTCGCCGCCCGCTTCCAGGATCAGCGCCGAGACGATGGCAAGCGTGAGCGGGATCTTGATGGTGAAGGTGGTGCCGGCGCCGGGGCGGGAGGCAAGCTCGATCGCGCCGCCGATGCGCTCGATATTGGTCTTCACCACGTCCATCCCGACGCCGCGACCGGAGACGGCGGTGACGGCGGCGGCGGTGGAGAAACCGGGCCGGAAGATGAAACGCTGGATCTGCTGATCCGACATCGCGCCAAGCTCGGCCTCGGTCGCGAGACCCTGGGCGAGGACCTTGGCGCGGATGCGATCGACCGGCAGGCCGCGTCCGTCATCGGCGATCTCGATGATGATGTGGCCGCCTTCGTGGAACGCATTCAAGGTGATCCGCCCCGCCTCGGGCTTGCCGGCTTTGCGCCGGTCGGCTGCATTTTCCAGCCCGTGATCGGCGGAGTTGCGGACCATGTGGGTGAGCGGATCCTTGATGAGCTCCAGGATCTGGCGGTCCAGCTCGGTCTCCGCCCCCAGCATCGTGAGCTCGATCTTCTTGCCGAGCTCGTGGGCGAGGTCGCGCAGCACGCGCGGCAGCTTGTTCCAGGCATTGCCGATCGGCTGCATGCGCGTCTTCATCACGCCTTCCTGCAGATCCGACGTGATGTGCGACAGCCGCTGCAGCGGCACGGTGAAGGCGCCGTTCTCGTGCGTGCGCGCGAGCTGCAGAAGCTGGTTGCGGGTGAGCACCAGTTCGCTGACCAGCGTCATCAGATTGTCCAGCACCTCGACGCCGACGCGGATGGTTTGCGCGCCGGCGGCCAGCGGGATGGGGTCCGGGATGGGGTCGGGGACGG
>JAKAZN010000121.1 GCA_021815835.1 Pseudomonadota bacterium | reverse complement strand
GCCGCGGATGGGTTGGAGCGGGGGCACGGGCAGGGGTGAGCCTTGGGGTTGGGGCGGGATATGGTGTTTGCCGGCTTCGTTTGCGGCGGGCAAGGCGGCGGGGGCTTGGTGTCGGGCGGGGCTCCGAGGGGCGAACCATCGCTTGCCCATAACATGCCAGCCTGACAAGCTGCTGTCGGCCAAGAATCGGGAGCTCTTGCGCCTGATCATCACGCGTGAACCGCGGTCCGTCACCGAACTGGCGCACATGGCGCGGCGTGCGCCGCAGAACGTGCAGCGGACGCTGCAGCGGTTGCGCGCGGCGGGGATCGTGCGCCTCAGCCGTGGCGAAGGGCGGGCGGTTTGCCCGACGCTCACCGCCCGCAAGGTGCATATCGAGATCGATCTTGTGGTTGAGGGGTGACGGCGGTGCAGCTCGCGACGTACGATCCGGCTGAAGATCTGGCCTCCGACACGGCCATTGCGACCTTCATGGCGGAGGCCTTCGCAACCGAGGACCTGGGATATATCGGGCATGCTCCTGGCGTTGGGGCGCGCGCGAAAGGGATGGCGCGGATCGCCGAACGGACTGATCTTTCACTTGAGCAGCTCTATCGGTCACGCAACGAACACGGCAATCCGACCTTGAAGACAACGATGGCGGCGATGGCGTCGGCCGGGAAGGCCGGATACCCTCCGCCGCCCAACCCGGAGACGGTATCGATGCCTCGCCCCGCCTTGCTTGCTTGCGTGCTCCTCACCGGCCTTGTCGCCGCGCTCGCCCCGGGGCGTGCGACGGCGGCGGCGCCGGAGGCGAACGCGCCCTATCTTCCCGGTTTCCACGCCGCGACCGCCCCGCCCGCACCGACGCCCCCCGCACCGGCACGCGCCGCCCCGGTGCCGGCCGCGCCCGCCACACCCGTCACCGCCTCGGACTACATGGCAGTGGCCGCCCAGGCGGTGGCGCAGCAACAAGCCAAACCAGCGCTCCGCGCCCTCGGCCGCGCCGAGACCCGCCTCATCAGCCGCTCCGTCCCGCTGTTTCAGACCAACCGCCCATCGGCCGACCCCGCCGTTTCCCTGATCGATCAGGCCCGCCAGGCCGTGCGCGCCGGCGATTTCACCGCCGCCGCCGGCCTGATCCAGCGCGCCACGCCGCTGGTTGCGCGCCAGCTTGCCCATCCGCCGCCCGCCCCCCCGGTCGGCCTGCCCACACACTGATCCGAAGGACCCGGTCCGATGCGCGTCTCCCTCGTCCTGCCCGTCGAAGACTGGCGCGCCTGCGGCCCGGCCGCCCGCGCCGCCGAGGATGACGGCTTCGATGCCGTCACCGCCAACGAGCTGCGCCACGACCCGTTCGCCCCGCTCGCCTTCGCCGCGCTGGCCACCGAGCGCGTGCAGCTCGCGACCTCGGTCGCCATCGCCTTCCCGCGCAGCCCGATGATCGTGGCGAACCAGGCCTGGGATCTGGCGCGCCACGCGCGCGGGCGCTTCGTGTTGGGTCTCGGCAGCCAGGTGAAGGCGCATAACGAGCGGCGATTCAGCGTGCCCTGGATCGCGCCCGCCGCGCGCATGGGCGAATACATCGCCAGCCTGCGCGCGATCTTCCGCTGCTGGGAGCAGGGGGAGAAGCTCGACTATCGCGGCAAATACTACAATTTCACGCTGATGACCCCGGAGTTCACGCCCGAGAAACTGGGCCTCGCCCCGCCCCCGATCGCGCTGGCCGCGGTCGGGCCGCTGATGCTGAAGACCGCGGCCCGCGAGGCCGACAGCGCGCGGCTGCACGGTTTCGCAACCCGCGCCTATCTGGAACAGATCGTCCGACCGATGCTGGAAACCGAGCTGCACGCCGCCGGCAAGAATTTCGATCATTTCGAGATCACCGGCGGCGGCTTCATCGCCACCGGCCCCGACGCGGCCGCCGTCGCCGAGGCGGCCGAGAAAATCCGCTACCGCGTCGCCTTCTACGGCTCCACCCCGGCCTATCGCGGGGTGTTCGACCTGCACGGTCTCGCCGATCTCGGAATCCGCCTCAACGCGCTCGTGCGCGAGGGCAAATGGGCCGAGATGGCAGCCCTGATCAGCGACGACGTGCTCGACCTGTTCTGCGCCCGCGCGCCCTATGACGGGCTGCCCGACGCCATCGCGCGCCGCTTCGCGGGCCTGGTCGATACCGTCTCGCTCGATTTCCCGCCCGCTATACCGGCCGCGACGCGCCGCGCGGTGATCGGCGCGATCCAGGCGATCCCGCATCGTTTCGCCGGGTTTGCCGCATGACCGCCGCCGATCCGCGCCACGCGGCCGCCGCGCGCGGCGCGATCGCGCTGCAGCGCTGCGCCGAATGCGGTGCCGCGCTCTATCCCGCGCGCGAGGCCTGCGCGCGCTGCCAGTCCGATCGTCTGGAATGGCTCGTCACGCCCGACCTTCCCGGCACCGTGCTTGCGCGAACGGTGCTGCGCCACAGCTACGAACCACGCTTTCGTGCCGACCTGCCGCTGGCGCTCGCGCTGGTGCGCCTGGACGCGGGCCCGGTCGCGGTCTGTTTCCTCGCTCCCGGCCGTGCCCCAGGCGATCCCGTCCGTGTCACCGCCCGGCTCGACGCGGCCGCCCATCCGGTGTTGGACGCCGCATGACGGATCATGGATTCCGCGCCCGCCTCGCCTACGACCACGCCGCCGGCGAATACCGCGACGGCGCGCTGCGCTACATGCTGATCCGCCCGGAAGCCTTGATGGGCCTGATCGCCGAACTCCCCGAGGCCGCCCGCCCCGCCGCGTTCGAAGCCTTCGCCCGCGCGCTGCATCGCGTCGGCGGCGGCTCGGCGCGGACCTATCGTGCCGCCGGCGCGGCCACGCCCGCGGCGCTGCTGGCCACGATCGCCGCCACCGCCCCGCAACTCGGCTGGGGACGATGGGAGATCGCGCGCGACGGGGCTGGCCTGACGGTGACGGTCCGCAACAGCCCCTTCGCCGCCGGCGCCGGTCCCTCTGCCGGTCCCTTTGCCGGCCCCGTCTGCGCGCCCATTCGCGGGATGCTGCGCGCGGTCGGGGAAATGGCGCTCGGCACCCCGGTCGTCACCGAGGAAACCACATGCGCCGCCGCCGGCGCGCCCTGCTGTCGCTTCACCGTTACCCCCGCAGCCCGGCCCGCGTAAGCAGCGGCAAGACCCGCGCGGCGAAGAACGGCAGTTCCGCGGCGTAGTTCACGAAGGACAGGCCCACCCCGGCAAACCCCGCCGTTTCGATCGCGATCAGCTCGTCGGCGATCCGCTCGGGTGTGCCGATCAGCGGATAGGTGCCCGCGCCGCCCACGAACCGCTTGCGGTGCAGCCGATACGCCGCCGGATCGTGCGAGCGGGTGAAGCGCTCCTTGTTCGCCATGTAATGATCGACCGCCGCGCGATCCTCCATGGCCACGGCGTAGTGTTCGTAATAATCCTCCGCCTCGGCCTGGCTCGGGCGGCAGACCACATGGCAGGTGGTGAACACCGCGACCGCCCGCCCCGCGGCGTCGGCGCGGGCGCGCATATCGGCGATCTGCGCGCCGCTGGAGCCGATTTCCACGAAGGTGGTGAACAGCGCATCCGCCGCGCGCGCGGCGAAATTCCGTCCCGCATCGGAAAATCCCGCGTTCAGGACATAAGGCCCCGGGCGCTGCAGCGGACGCGGCCGGCCGAACACGCCGCGCAGCGCGAAGTAGCGCCCGGTGAAATCAAACGGCGTCTCGGCCGAGAAGATGCGCGACATGATCTCGAACCATTCCTGGCCCTGCTCGTAGCGGTCCGCCACCATCTCCAGCCCGAAACAGGCGAATTCCTCCGGCGACCAGCCGCAGACCACGTTCAGGCCGGCGCGCCCGCCGCTCGCGTGATCGATCGTCGCCAGCGCCTTGGCCGCGACCACGGGATGGATCATCGGCACATGCACGGTGGCGAACAGCGCGATCCGGCGCGTGAGGCCCGCCAGCGCGGCGGCTTCCGTCAGGGTCTCGAAGCTCGATTCCCGCGCGTTCGTTTCGCCCCCGAAGCCGCGCCAGCGCGCGATCGGCAGGAAAAACTCCAGTCCCGCGTCGTCCGCCAGCCGCGCCGCCGCGACCATTTCGGCCCATTCGGCGCGCCAACGCTCCGGCACGCGCGTCAAGGCGAGACCGCCATCGGCATTGGCGCCGAACAGGCCGAGCTTCAGCCGGTTCGGCCCGCGCATCGGATTCAAGACCGTTTCCATGCCGCGCAGCCTGCGACGCCCGATCCGCCGCCGCAAGCCGCCCCCGCATTGACCGCCGCACCGGCCCGGACCAGCCTGCCGCGAGATCAGCGAAGGACCATACGCATGGCCGACACCTACACCGTGGGCGATCTTGTCGCCGAATTCCTCGCCGCGATCGGCGTCACCACCGCCTTCGGCATCGCCTCCGTCCACAACATCCCCATGCTGGACGCGATCGGGCGGCGCAACACCATCCGTTTCATGATGGCGCGCGGCGAGCTGGGCGGGGCGCACATGGCCGACGGCTACGCCCGCGCCTCCGGCGGCCTGGGCGTGATCTTTTCCTCTACCGGTCCCGGCGCGGCCAACACGATCGGCGGACTGATCGAGGCGCGGTTTGCCTCCTCCCCCGTGCTGCACATCACCGGCCAGACGGCGACGAAATTCGTCGATCGCGGACTCGGAACGGTGCATGACGCGAACGACCAGCTCGGGATGATGGGATCGGTCTGCAAATCCGCCTATCGCGTGCGCGCGGCCGGCCAGGCGCTCGGCGTGCTGACCCGCGCCGCGACGGACGCGCTCACCCCGCCCATGGGGCCGGTCAGCGTCGAAATCCCGATCGACCTGCAACGGGTGGCGATCCCCCGCCCGGCGATGCTCGATGGCTTCGCGCTGCCGATCCCCACCCCGCGCGCGCCTGCCGCCGCGGAGCTCGATGAACTGGCGGCCCGCGTCCGCCGCGCCCGCCGCCCGATGCTGTGGCTGGGTGCCGGCGCCCGCCATGCGGGTCCCGCGGTGCGCCGGCTGCTCGATCTGGGCTTCACCATGGTCAATTCCCTGCAAGGGCGGGGGATCGTGCCGGAGGACGATCCCCGCTCCCTCGGTGCCCTGCATGGTAACGGCATGGCCGCGGTCACGGAATTCTATCGCGGCGTCGATCTTCTGGTCGTCGCCGGGGCGCGCATCCGCGGCCACGAGACCAACGATTTCGCGCTGAAACTGCCGGATAACATCGTCCAGATCGATGTCGATCCGATGGCCAACGGCCGCACCTACGCCAACCAGTATTTCGTCTGCGGCGATGCGGGCCTGGCGCTCGCGGGTCTGGCAGACCGCCTGAGCGGAGGCTTCACCCCCGACCCCGCCTACCTCGCCGATTTCGCGGCGATGAAATCCCGCGCCCGCGCCGAATTCCTGGACAGCCTCGGCGTCTATGGCGGCTTCGCCGACCAGCTCGCGAAGGTGCTGCCGAGGGACGCGATCTTCGCCCGCGACGTGACGCAGAACAATACCACCTGGGGCAACCGCGTCTTCCCGCTGCACGATCCGCGCCAGAACGTCTATCCGGTGGGCGCCGGGATCGGCCAGGGGCTTTCGCTCGGCATCGGCGCGGCGGCCGCGGCGAACGGCCGGCGCACCGTGATGATGACCGGCGATGGCGGGTTCTTCCTCAACATGGGCGAGCTCTGGACCGCGGTGCAGGAGAAGCTCGACCTGGTGGTGGTCGTGATGAACGATCGCGGCTACGGCGTCATCAAGCGCATCCAGGATGCGACCGCCGAGGGGCGGCGCTTCTTTGCCGACCTGCAAGGCCCCGACCTCGCCGGCCTCGCCGCGCTGGCCGGCATTCCCTATCACCGCGCGGAGCACGCGGATGGTTTCGGCCCCACCATCGCCCGCGCGCTGGAGCATCGCGGTCTTTCCTTGGTCGAAGTGGACATGACCAAGGTGGGCGAGTTCCCCGCCTACTATCCGTTCAACCAGCGCCGTTGATGCTGCATGCGGTGCTGGGCGAGGCAGGGCTGCTTGCCCTCGCCTGGGCGTTCTCGGAATCGCGATGGGCGGTGCGCTGGCGCACCGTCGCCGCCGGGATCGCGCTGCAAGTCGCACTCGGCGTGCTGCTCACGCGCTTCCCGCCGGCGATCGACGCCATCCTGCTCGTCAATCGGGCCGCGACCGCGGTGCAGACCGCGACCGCGACGGGCACCGCGTTCGTGTTCGGCTATCTCGGCGGCGGGCACCTGCCCTTCGCGCCGACGCGCCCCGGCGCGGGCTTCATCCTCGCGTTCCAGGCGCTGCCGCTGGTGCTGGTGATCAGCGCGCTGGCCTCGCTGCTGTTTCATT
>JAKAZN010000120.1 GCA_021815835.1 Pseudomonadota bacterium | reverse complement strand
CTGTTCTTGAAGATCTCGACCTTGGCGATGGGGTTGCCCTTGCGCGCCTCCTCCAGCATCTCCCTGGCGCGCTTGGCTTCCGCCCAGTCGATGCCGGTGAACACCGCCTTCGACCCGAGCGAAATGCCGGTCGCGGTGATCTTCAGCGCGACCTGCGCGATCTTGCCATGCGCGCCGCCGAACGTGCCGGCAAGCTCGCCCGATCCGGCCAGGATATGCGTGAACATGTCGACCCCGCCCTTGGCGAGCTGCTTGTTCATCGCCGACTGCTCATTGCCCATCGCGTTTGCGAAGGTGCCGCCATCCTCGCGCCCGCCGCGGCCCTGCTCGCCCTTGGCCGTCGTCTTGAGCGCGGTCGAATCCTGCTTGGAGCTGTAGTTCTTCACCAGCGCCTTGCCGGTCTGGATGATGTCGATGCCGGTCTTGGCCAGCGAGAGGCCGGGCAGCAACTGGTTCTCGAAGAAGGATTTGGTCGCCTCGGTCAGCGCGCCGCTGCTTTTGATCGTCTCCATGATCCCGTTGAACACATCGCCGAAGGCCGAGGCGCTCTCGATGCCTTTGTCGATCGTCTCCTGCCGCTCGCCCGATTTCGTCTTCTCGACGCCGTCATCGGTCTCGCTCATCAGCTTGACGAACGAGGTGATGCCGCTGGTCAGGGTGACCGTGTCGCCAAGCTTTTCGAGCCCGCCCTTCAGCTTCTCGACCAGGTCCTTGTTCGTCTCGATCAGCGAGAGGACATTGTTGGCAAGCTCCGGGTAGGTGCCGGCATAGGTCTCGATGACGTTCTTGACGTCGTCGATCGTGATCGGAACCGTGGTCGCATTCTTGTCCTTGTTCTCCTTCTCGTACTGATCGGCGAGCCGGACGCGCTGCAGCGCCGCCTCGGTCTTCCGCCAGGCCTGCATCGCGCCGACCAGCTTGTCCGGCCACCAATCCTCGGGGATGCCGGTCTTCTTCAGAAGGTCCTGGACATCCTTGTACTTGCCGCCCAGATCGAGAATCTGCTGGCACTGATCGATGATGATGTCGGTCGCTTCCATCCCGCTCAGGCCGGTGCGATCGCCCTCCTGGCCGGTCGGCACCGTGGTCTGGTTCTGCGCGACATAGATCTTGTCGAAGTAGAACTTCGCCCGCTCCATCGGCTTCATCGTGCCCGGCTCGATGACCTGCCGATAGGCCTCCCCGACCTTCTGGGTGATGTCCTGCTCGCCGTCCCGGAAGCCCTGCTTGATGACGCCGATCCGGTCCTTCTTGTCCTGCTCCGACAGGGTCTGCGCCTCGATCAGGGTCGCCATCCGCTGGCGGAGCGAATCGCCGGACGTGCCGATGAACGCATCCGGCAGGTGCTGATCGATATCGGTCGCGTAGCGCACCGCCTTGCGCAGCGTCTCCTGACCCTCCTTGTCGTTTTCATCGGGCGGGCGCACGGCGCGGATCGCGGACCACAATTCGCTCCGGCGCTGGGCGACATCCTTGAGGGTCTGATCGACCTCGTTGAGCTTCCTGACCCGATCCTTCTCGCCGAGCGCCAGCACGTCCTCGATCCGGTCGATGCCCTTGAAGCGGGCCTGCTCCTGCTTCACCGCGAGTTCGTGGCGCGCGACCAGCAGCGCCAGCGTCTTGATGTTCAGGCTGTTCGGATCGTCCGAGCCGCCCAGCAACGTGACCCGGGTCTGCTCCGTGCTGCCCGGATCGAGCTGGAGATCGAACAGGGTCAGCGCATTGCGCTCCCACTCCAGCACCTTCTGACCGTCCTGACCCTGCTCGACGACGGGGGTGACCGTATCGTTCATGCTCGCGGCTCTCTTCTGAAAAAGGATCAGGCGGCGATCCGACGCTCGATGGTATCCAGCGCCTTGCCGAACGTCTCGCGCAGCGGCAGCGCGACGCCGAACGGATTATCCGCCAGCAGCGCCACGACCTTGTCGCCGGCGAGGAATTTGCGGAACACCCCGGCAGCGTCGGCGAGCTTGGCCTTGGCCTTGGCCGAACCGGGCGCGGCGTCGAATTCGCGCAACGCGACCATCATGCCGACGCTCGCGCCATCGGTGACCGCGGACAGGCCGGCATCCGCGATCATGCGCAGCCCGGGCCGCCCCTGCTGGCGCAGGGCCGCCTGCAAGGCGCCGATCGCATCGTCGACGCCGTCCTTCGCCGCGACCCAGACCGGCAGCAGCCGCACCGGGGGGCCTTCGGGCGCGATGCGCCGCGCCCCGCCGAGGTCGAGGCCCAGCACGCGCAGCACCCAGGCCGTCTTGTCCGTCTCGTTCGCCATTGTTTCCCCGCGGCGCCGAGCATGCCGCACGCCCGAACCCGCGGGCCTCTCGGCATGCCCGGGGTCAGGATCGTCGTCGATCCGATCGAGCGCCGGGATCGGCCGGGGAACGTCGCCGGCCGGCGAACCAGCGCCGATCAGTGAAGGTTATGCAATGACTCCGGCGTCAGCAAGCGCGATTGCTGTCGGGGATTAATCCCTATTTCCCGCCGGGCGCGCTCCCCCCGCAGCCGCCCTATCCCCGCTGGTGCAGCACGCAGACCAGCGTGAACAACCGCCGCGCCGTCGCGAAATCCATCGCGATCTTGCCCGCCAGCCGCGCGATCAGCAGCCTCGCGCCCTCGTCGTGCAGCCCGCGCCGGCCCATATCGATCGCCTGGATCCGCGCTTCCCGCCCCTCCGCCACCGCCAGCCCGTAGCTTTCGACCAGCAGTTCGTAATCCTTCATCAGCGCGCGGAATGGACCCAGTGCGAGGCCCACCCCGGCGATTGCCGTGCCCGCCGCGTCGCGGATGTCGAAGGCGAGCCGTCCGTCCTGGATCGCCAGATGCAGCACGAACGGACCGGCGGGCGGCACGTCGCCAAGGATCAGCGGCGCGAACTGGTTCTCGGCGGCGAGGTCGGCGACCGCCTGGGCGCGGTCGGCCTCCAGCAGCGGCGAGAGGCGGGTCAGCGCCTCCCCGGTCAGTTCCACCCGGGCCAGGCGGTGGTCGGCGCGCGCGGCGGTGGCCGTCATGCTCATCCCGGCACGGGGGTGGGCTTCAGCATCCCCGTGGCCAGCATCACCCCGGCCGTCCCCCCCTTGATCGGTCGGAGGAAGCCCAACGCCAACACCAAGGTCAGCGGCAGGAAGATCGCTGACATTTCCCAGGTGGGGGGATCGGACATCCGCTGCAGGATCAGCATCGCCGGGATAATGATGTGGCCGACCAACAGGATGGTGAAATAGGGCGGCGCGTCGTCGGCGCGCAGCAGGCCGAGCGGCGCGGAGCAGGCGGAACAGGCCGGCACGATCTTGAGGTAGCCACAAAACAGCCGCCCCTCGCCGCAGGCCGGGCAGCGCCCGCGTAGGCCCCGGCCGAGCGCCACGACCACCGACGGCATCGGCCAGGGCGGGGCGGGCAGGGTCTCGGCTTGCGGCCAATGCAGCGACGGCATCTTGCGTTCCCTTTTGCCGAAGAACGGCGTTCGCAGGTGCGGCATAACCCAAACGCGCTCCGATCTCCACCGGGAAATGCCGCGCGCGACCGGGGTCAGCCTTGCGCCCGACGCCACGGCGCGGCCGCCGGGGCCGCCTCGCTCAGGAACCCCAGCGCGTAGGCAAAGCGCCAGCGCGGGCCGATCAACCGCGCGCCCGACCCGCACGCCAACACGGCCGGGGTGCAGAGCATCGCCACCGCGGCCCGGCGCGGCACCTCCCGCCAGACCGACCCGGCCTCCCCCAGCAACACCCGGGTCCGCACCGAAGAGACCCCCTGCCAGCGCAGCCGCGACAGCAGCCAGGCCGGCGTGAGGCGCGCGGCACGGATGCGGTGATGCACCACCAGCCGGGAATCGTATCGGGGCAGGTAGCCGGCATCGCGCAGGCGGCGGGCGAGATGCACCTCCTCATCGGACAGCAGCGCCGTGCCGCGCCGGCCGATCGCCAGCGAGAACCCGCCCACCGCGCGCAGCGCCGGCCCGTGGACCAGCATGTTCGCCCCGCAGGGCTCCAGCCCCGCCGGCAGTCCGGGGGTCCCGTAGGCGCCCTGGCCCTCGTGCTCGACGATCGAGAGCACCCCGCGCAGCCGGGGAGGCCACCAGGAAGGCAACGGCGCCTCCCAGGCCGGCAGCACCCGCCCGCCGATCAGTCCGGGCGGCGGGCCGGCCTCGGCGGTCGCGATCGCGGCGAGCGCCGCCGCGGCCCATTCGGGCGCGGGCACCGCGTCGTCGTCCAGATAGGCGATCCAGGGCGCGGCGGCGGCGGCGGCGCCGGCGTTGCGGGCCGCGCTGAGGCCGGGCGCGTCCAGCCGGATCAGCCGCGCCCCCGGATGCGAAACGACCAAACCCGCCAGCGCGGCGGCCGAGGCGGGCGGAGAGGCGCTGTCGATCACCAGGATGTCCAGCCCGCCCGTCGGGACGGATTGGGCGGCGAGACCGGCGAGGCAGGCGCGCACATCCTCCGGCCGGTCATGGGTGCAGATGCAGATGGTCAGAGCGGGTCGGGGCATGGGCCGTGGATGCGGGGGCGGGGGTGCTTCCCTGCCTTCCTCGCGAAACGAGGGCGGCGCGGACGGCGAGGGGGGGACAATTCGGGTCATCGCCCCCCTCTAACCACCCCGGGTTGCCGAAGAGTTAGCGGGCGGCGCCGTCGCGCCGTGCCGGTCGGGGGGCGTGCCGGTCGGGGGGGCGTGCCGGTCGGGAGCGGTTTGTTCCGGCGTGCGGGCGTGAAGCGGCTCAGGTCCGCGACCCCGGTGGTGGCAACATCGCGGCGCCGGCCGCTGCCCGGAACGCCAGGTCATCGTGGCCGCTTTTCCCCGCAACCATTCTTGCCTTGCTCGGCCTGCTCCGCTTGCCTAGCCTGCGCGATGACCGGTCTGGCATGGAATCGTGACGATCAGCCGCGGCGCCCATGCGCGAGCCGGTCGAGGCCCCGAGCGAGAGAATGCCATGACGATCGCGGCGACCCTGAAGGCGGAACTGCATAGCTCCGAGCAGCGGCTGCTCGACGAACTTCGGAGCCTGCGGAGGGGAAAGCGGACCGCGGGGGGTGGCGCGTTGCCGGCCCGCAGCCTGACGGTGGGTCAAAAGATCGCCGACTGGGTCGCCGCCACCATGGGATCGTGGAACTTCATCATCATCCAGTCCGTTCTTCTGATGGTCTGGATCGTCCTGAACGTGACGGCCTTCATCCAGCGATGGGATCCCTACCCGTTCATCCTGCTGAACCTGGCGCTCTCGTTCCAGGCCGCCTACGCCGCGCCGTTCATCATGATGGCGCAGAACCGTCAGCAGGACATCGACCGCAAGGAAGCCGAGCACGATTATCAGGTCAACATCAAGGCCGAGCTCGAAATCGAGCTTTTGCACCAGAAGCTCGACGAGCTGCGCGAACGGGAAGTGCTCTATCTCACCAACGCCATCAACGAGCTGTCGCAGCTTTTGAAGCGGCAGAACCCGGCGCCCGGTGATCAAAATCGCACGGATGGTGCCTGATCTGCGTTTCCTCCCGAGAGGTGATCGTTGTGGATCGGTGATCGACGCCAGGCGGTGGGCTTCGGCACGATCTCGCCATCGGCGCCGCGTCCCCGCCCCGGCGTCGGCGTCCCGCCCCCTTGAGCCGGCCGGCCCATCGGCACAGACTGGCCTTGTCCAAGGGAGAAGGCGCCATGTCCACCGCGCTCGACGGGATGATCGACCTGCAAGCCGGCCGCATCAGCCGGGAGATTTTCGTCTCCCCCGCGCTGCACGACCAGGAGCTCGAAAAGCTGTTCACCCGCGCCTGGCTGTTCGTGGGCCATGAGAGCCAGATCCCCAACAACGGGGATTTCTTCGTCTCCCGCATGGGCAGCGAGTCCGTCATCCTGTGCCGCGACCATGCCGGCGCGGCGCATGTGTTCCTCAATTCCTGCCGCCACCGGGGGATGAAAATCTGCCGCTACGAACAGGGGAATACGTCGCTGTTCGTCTGCCCGTATCACTCCTGGAGCTACACCACCGACGGGAAATTGCAGGGCGTGCCGCTGTATCGCGTGCTGTACGACGGCACCTTGAACCGCGACGAATGGTCGCTGATCGAGGTGGCAAAACTCGCGATCTACAAGGGCACGGTCTGGGCGAGCTGGGACCCGGAGGCGCCCGATTTCATGACCTATCTCGGCGATGCGGTCGATCATCTGGACCAGGTTCTGGATTGCCGCGACGGCCGCCCGGGCGGGTCGGAAGTGATCGGGATGCATAAATGGATCCTGCCCGCCAACTGGAAGTTCGCTGCCGAGAATTTCCTCGGCGACACCTACCACAATCCCTCGCATCGCTCGGTCGATATGATCGGCATCGGCCCCTCCGCGCAGCGCGGCG
>JAKAZN010000119.1 GCA_021815835.1 Pseudomonadota bacterium | reverse complement strand
GGCCCTGCTCGCCGGCCTGCGCGACGCGCGCTGGCAGCCCGGGGAGAAACTCCCGACCGAGCGGCAGATCTGCGCGCTCCATGATGTCGGCCGTTCGACCGTCCGCCGCGTGCTGAACGACATGAAGGCGCTGGGCCTGGTGACCCGGATCGTCGGCAGCGGCACCTATGTCGCCGGCGACATCGCCGACAAACTGCCCCACGCCGCCCGCGCCGATGCCGCGATCAGCCCGGCGGAGTTGATGGAGGCGCGGCTGATCGTCGAGCCCGGCCTCATCGATCTGGCGATCCGCAACGCCACCGCGGCCGATTTCGCGGCGCTGGAGGAATGCTGCCGCCACGCCGATGGCGCGCGGACCTTGCCGCAATTCGAGTACTGGGACGACGCGTTTCACCGCACCCTGGCCGCGGCGACGCATAACCGCTTCGTCGCCAGCGTGTGCGCGCTGATCTCCAAGGTGCGCGACGAGGGTGAATGGGGCCTGCTGAAGCAGCGCAGCGCGATGCCGGAACGCCGGGCCGAGTATCAGCGCGAGCACTGGGCGATCCTGGCCGCGCTCCGCCAGCGCGACGCCCCGCTGGCGCGGGAGGCGTTGTGCGCGCATCTGATCCATGTCCGGCGCAACATGTTCGGTGCCTGAGCACCGGCACGCATGGGCCGCATCGCAGCGCCCCCCCTCCCCTTCGCCTTCACCCGCCCTCTGCTATAAGCCCCCCGACCCCGCGACCGGAGCCGTCCCATGACCGCCGTCTTCCCCGCCCCCGCGCCGGAGGCGGAGACCGACCTGCCCCTGATCCTCGCTCTGCCCAAGGGCCGCATCCTCGGCGAATGCGGCCCGCTGCTGGCGCGCGCCGGCATCGCGCCGGCCGCCGACTACACCGACGAGGCCAGCCGCCGCCTGCGTTTTCCCACCAACGACCCGATGCTGGACGTGGTCCGCGTCCGCCCGTTCGATGTCGCCACCTTCGTCGCGTTCGGCGCCGCCGCGCTGGGCATCTGCGGGGCGGACGTGCTGATGGAATTCGACTACCCGGAAATCTACGCCCCGCTCGATCTGAATATCGGCGCCTGCCGCATCGCCGTCGCCGAACCGAAGGAGACTGCCGGGTCGGACGATCCCGCCCGCTGGTCCTCGGTCCGGGTTGCCAGCAAATACCCCACGATCACCCGCCGCCATTTCGCCGCCCGGGGAATCCAGGCCGAGGTGGTGGAACTGTCGGGCGCGATGGAACTCGCCCCGGGGCTTGGCCTGGCTCGGCTGATCGTCGATCTGGTCCAGACCGGCTCCACCCTGAAAGCCAACGGGCTGATCGAGACGGAGGTGATCGCCCCCGTCACCTCTCGCCTGATCGTCAACCGCACCGCGCTGAAGACCCGCCCCGAGGCGATCGGCGCCTGGATCGCCCGCTTCCGCGAGGCCCTTGCCCCAATGGGTGCCCCAACGGATGCCCCGGCCAGCGCCTCAGCCGGCGCCCCAGGCGGCGCATGATCCGGCTCGATACGGCCGATCCCGGATTCGCCGCCGGATTCGCCGCCCTGCTCGCCACCGCCCGGGAAACCACCGAGCAGGTGGACACGGCCGTCGCCGCCATCATCGCCGAGATCCGCGCCCGCGGCGATGCGGCGCTCTGCGACTACACTGCCCGGTTCGATCGGATGCGGCTCGATCCGGCCGGCCTGCGCGTGACCCCGGCGGAAATCGCCGCCGCCGTGGCCGCGATCCCGGCCGAGCTTGCAAGCGCGCTCGATCTCGCCGCCACCCGCATCGCCGCGTTCCACAGCGCGCAGATGCCCGCCGATCTGCGCATGACCGACGCAGCGGGGCTCATCCTCGGGATGCGCTGGGGGGCGCTCGATGCGGTCGGGATCTATGTGCCGGGCGGCAAGGCGGCCTATCCGTCCTCGGTGCTGATGAACGCGATTCCGGCGCGGATCGCCGGAGTCGGACGGATCGCGATGTGCGTGCCCACGCCGGGGGGCGTGCTGAACCCGCTGGTGCTCGCCGCCGCCGCCCGCGCCGGGGTCGATGAAATCTACCGCGTCGGCGGCGCCCAGGCGATCGCGGCGCTGGCCTTCGGAACCGAAACGATCGCGCCGGTGGATCGTATCGTCGGCCCCGGCAACGCCTATGTCGCCGAGGCCAAGCGCCAGGTCTTCGGCCGGGTCGGCATCGATTCCGTGGCCGGCCCGTCGGAGGTCGTGATCCTCGCCGATGCCGCCAACGATCCACGCCTGGTCGCGGTCGATCTGCTGGCCCAGGCCGAACACGACGAAGCCGCCCAGGCGATCCTCATCACCGACAGCGCCGCGCTCGCCACCGCCGTCGCCGCCGCCGTCGCCGCCGAACTGCGCGCCCTCCCCCGCGCCGCGATCGCCGGGGCGAGCTGGGACGCGCATGGCGCGATCATCCTGGTCCGCGACTGGAACGAGGCGACGGATCTGGTCAACCGCCTGGCCCCCGAACACCTGGAATTGCTGCTCGCCGACCCCGGGGCGGCCTTCGCGCGGGTGCGCCACGCGGGCGCGGTGTTCCTGGGCGGCTTCTGCCCCGAGGCGGTGGGCGATTACATCGCCGGACCCAACCACGTCCTGCCCACGGGGCGCACGGCGCGATTCGCCTCCGGCCTGTCGGTGTTCGATTTCCTCAAGCGCACCACCTGGGTCGCCGCCGATCAGGCGGCGCTGGACGAAGTGGGGCCCGCGGCCGTGGCGCTGGCGGAGGCCGAAGGGCTCGGCGCCCATGCCCGCTCCATCGCGCTGCGGCTAGGCCAAGGGGCTGGACCCGGGCTCGCGGGGCGCGAGTGACCGCCCATCCGCGCCCGTCTGGCGCGACGCGGCGGGCGCGGCTATGGTCGGGCTTGCCCGGCCGGCCCGAGGAAGACGCGGCGCGTCCCCGGGGGCCGAGACGCTGACCGGAGACCTCCGTTTGACCCGCTTTCGCGCCGCCCTGCTGGCCCTTGCCTGTCTCTGCCCGTGCCTCGCGCCGGTCGCGATCGCCGCCGCCACGCGCGCGGCGCCGACGCATCCGATGTCGGCGCGCGCGGAAACCGCCGCGCCGGTCGAGACCGGCGGGATCATTCGCGCGATCGAGGTCAGCGGCAACAAGCGGATCGAGACCGACACCATCCGCTCCTACATGCTGGTCCGCCCCGGCGATCCGTTCGATCCCTCCCGGCTCGATCAAAGCCTCAAGACCCTCTACGCCACCGGCCTGTTCCACGACGTGAACCTGACCCGCCAGGGCGACACGCTGCTCGTGCGCGTGGTCGAATATCCGCTGGTCAATCGGGTGGTGTTCGAGGGCAATCACGCGCTCACCGATTCGGAGCTGACCAAGATCGTGCAGCTGCGTCCGCGCGCCGTGTTCACCCGCGCCGCGGCGGAGGCGGATCGCCGCCGCATCCTCGATTCCTTTGCGCTCAAAGGCCATTACGACGCGACCGTGACGCCGGAGATCGTGCGCCTGCCCGAGAATCGGGTGAACGTGGTCTTCGAGATCCATGACGGCCCCTCGACCCTGATCAGCCGCATCAGCTTCGTCGGCAACCATGCCTACAGCGAGAGCCGACTCGGTGACGTCGTCAGCAGCCGCGAGGAGCGGTGGTGGGCCTTCCTGTCCACCGCCGACCAATACAACCCGCAACGGCTGCGGCTCGATCAGGAGTTGCTGCGGCGGTTCTACTTCAAGCACGGCTACGCCGATTTCGGCATCGTCTCGGCCACCGCGGAGCTGGCGCCGGATCGCAAGGCGTTCTTCCTGACCTTCACGGTCCATGAAGGCCCGCGCTACCGGGTGGGCAAGATCGTCGTCCACTCCACGCTCAAGGGCATGACGCCCGCGGTGCTCGGCAACGCGCTCGAGATCTCGCGGGGCGACTGGTTCGACGCCGATGCGATGCAGCGCAGCGCCGACAAGATGGAGGAGTATGTCCGCAGCCACGGCTATGCCTTCGTCCAGGTCGTGCCGCGGGTGACCAAGGACCGCAAGGCGCGCACGATCGCGATCGCCTTCGACGTCTCGCGCGGGCCACGGGTCTATGTGGAGCGCATCGACATCGTCGGCAACACGCGCACGCGCGACAGCGTGATCCGCCGGCAGTTCCACATCGCCGAGGGCGACGCGGTGAATGCCGGCTCGGTGCGCCGGACCGAACAGCGGCTCAAGGACCTGGATTATTTCCAGAACGCGGCGATCACCGTCGCGCCCGGCTCGGCGCCCGACAAGGCGGTGCTGACGACCCGGGTCACCGAGAAGGCGACCGGCCAGCTCACCCTCGGCGGCGGGTTCTCGACCGATGTCGGACTGCTGCTCGATGTCGGCCTGCGCGAGCGCAACATCATCGGTTCGGGCGTCGATGCCGGGATCAACGGCATCCTGGCGCAGAAGCAGAGCTCGATCGATCTCTCGATCACCGATCCCTATTTCGAGAACCGCAACCTGCTGCTGGGCGGCGATGCCTTCCTGCTGCAGACCAGCAATCTCGGCACCGCGCCCTATGATGAGCGCCGGGTCGGGTTCTCGGCCCGGCTCGGCTACAATTTCACCACCCACCTGCAGCAGGTCTGGAACTACCAGCTGGTCGGACGGACGGTCTACAACATCACCGCCGGCTCCAGCGCCTTCATCTTCGACGAGCAGGGCTACACCTTGTTGTCCCAGGTGGGGCAGGTGCTGGCGCTCGACTACCGCGACAGCACGATCTCTCCGACCCGCGGGTATATCCTGTCGCTCGCGACGGATTACGCCGGGCTGGGCGGGAACGCCGATTTCCTGCGCACGAAGCTCGACGCCGCCTACTATATCCCGCTCGAGCGGCTGATGGGCGCTTCGGGCTGGGGGATCCGGCTGCGCGCCAGCGTGGGATATCTGTTCAATCTCGGCCACCAGGAACAGATCATCGACCGGTTCTTCCTCGGCGGGGACAATCTGCGCGGCTTCCAGATCGGCGGCGCCGGGCCGCACGACGCGACCACCGGCGATTCGCTTGGCGGACGCTTCATGTGGACCGACTCGACGCAGCTGAATTTCCCGCTGCCGGTCTCGCCCGATCTCGGCCTGTCGGGCCATGTCTTCGCCGATGTCGGCGCGCTGACCCAGGGCAGCTTCGAGGCCGGCAGTTGCCCGAACCAGCCGGGCGGGGTCTGCCCGGCGATCACCGCGTCCGGCGCGCCGCGCGTCGGCGTGGGGTTCGGCATCTCCTGGCGATCCGGCTTCGGCCTCATCAACATCGACTTCACGCCGTTCGTGCTCAAGCAGCCGGGCGATCAAACGCAAGTCTTCCGCTTTGGATTTGGAACGAGGTTCTAGTGCGCCATACAAGCCTTCCCGCCCAGCTCGCCGTCCTGCTGCTCGCGCTTGCCGCCCCCGCGGCGGCACAACAGGCGCCATCGCAGCAATGGTTCATCCCCGGCCAGCACGCGCCGGGCCATGCGCCGTCGCGCCCGATCGCCGCGTCCGCCCGGCCGGAAGCCGCGCCGGCCACGATCCCGGTGGAGCTCCAGCTTCCGCCGGCGCCGAAGCTGCCGCCGGTCCCGCGCGGCCTGATGCCGCCGGCGACGGTGGTGGGCGTGCTCTCGGTGCCCGACGCGCTGCGCGAATCGACCGCCTATCAGCAGGCCGACAAAACCCTGGCCGAGCGGCGCCAGCATCTGAACGAGGATGCGCAGAAGGAACAGGCCGCCCTGCGCACGCTCAGCGGGCAGCTCGCCGCCGATCGCGCCAAGATGACGCCGGCGCAGATCCACGCCAAGGAATCGGAGCTACGCGATCGCATCGCCGCCTCGCGGCGCAAATTCGCCGATCGCGGCCGGATCATCCAGGAACAGGGCCAGTTCGCGCTGGCCCAGATCCAGCGCGCGTTGCAGGAAGTGGTGCAGGAAGTCGCCGCCTCCCGCGGCATGAACCTGGTGCTGCAGCGCCAGGCGGTCGCGGTGAACCTGCCGGAGTTCGATCTGACCGCCCAGGTGGCCGCCGTGTTGAACAAGGCGCTGCCCTCGGTCGTGATCCCGCCGGAGGGCGTGGCGCCGCTCAAACTTAAAGCGCCGGCTCCCCACGCGGCCGCGCCGAAGCCGGCGGCGAAGAAGAAGCCGCACTGATCGCGCCCGGCATGGAGCGGACCGAAATCGCGGGCGATCCGCGCTTCTACCCACAAGGCGGCCCGCTCAGCCTGGCGATCCTGGCCACCGCGTCCGGGGGCACGCTCGCCCCCGGCGCGGATCCCGACCGGCTCCTGACCGGGGTGGCGCCGCTGCAGCTCGCGGGGCCGGATCAGGTGAGTTTCCTCGACAACCGCAAATACCGCGACGCGCTGGCCGCTTCCATGGCCGGCGCGGTGCTGCTGCGCCCCGAGCTCGCCGCCCTGGCCCCCGCCGGT
>JAKAZN010000118.1 GCA_021815835.1 Pseudomonadota bacterium | reverse complement strand
GCGTACATGTAGGACGCCTCCAGCGAGGCGCGGCCGGAGGCGTAGAACACGACCTGGGCCGGATCGCGCTGGCGCAGATCCGCGCCGATGGCGCGGAACGCCGCCTCCCAGGAGACCGGAACATAGGTGTCGGTGGTGGGGTCCCAGCGCAGCGGCTCGGTCAGGCGTCCCTGGGCCTCAAGGTCGTGATCGGACCAGGTCCGCAGTTCGGCGAGCGTGTGGGCGGCGAAGAACGCCGGAGTGCAGCGCGCGCTGGTGATTTCCCAGGCGGTCGCCTTGGCGCCGTTCTCGCAATACTCGAAGGGGCGCGGCCGGGCCGGCTTGCCCCAGGCGCAGCTTACGCAGGCGAAGCCGTCGGTCTTGTTCTGATGGGTCAGAAGAAGACTGCCGCCGAACGGCACGCCGGTGCGGAACAAAATATTGGCAAGCGATTTCACCGACCCCCACCCGCCCGCCGGTCCGACATGCTGGCTGATCTTGAGGTTGCGTTGCATCGGGTGCTCCTTGCTGTCGCGCACCGTGGGGCTGGGCTACGGCGGGTCCGGCTTCATGTGCCCCCGGCCACGACGCCCTGCATGAGGGCACCGCTTCACAACTTCGGCAGCCGGCGCCGGCCCGCTCATCGCCGCGCGGTTTGAGTAGGCGACCCGGCCGGCTACCGACCTCTCACGATGGCGGGGAACGATCCTTCCCGCATGTCGCGCGTTGCCGCCGCAATCGCCGCGTCGGTGTCAGTTCCACAGCACGTTCGATGGATCGGGGCGCAAAATCCCGCGCTCGACCTGCTTCACCACCTCGGTCAGCCGGGCATGGGTGGGGGCGGGCACGCCGGCTTCCGCGGCCTTGGCGGCGATGAAACCGTTCATGAACTCAATCTCGGTGCGCCGTCCCTTCGCCATGTCCTGCGCCATCGATGGGCGTTGCAGATCGCTGCGCGCCGCCCCGGTGGTGCCGGCCAGCATCAGTCGTTCCACCTCGGCGAGCGCCGCCGGATCGTTGTCGCCGGCGCGCGCCAGCGCTTCCGGGTCCAGCGCGCCCACCTTGCCCACCCGGAAACCCAGCGCGCGGCCGACCCGCACCGATTCGGCGCCGAGCCGGATGCATACCCGGCGCACCGCATCGTGGCGGTCGCGTTCGTTGCCGCCCATGCCGGTGGCGGCGGACACGCCATTGCGCATCCCGTTGACGCAGAGCTTGGTCCAGCGCTCGCCCCACAAATCGTCGGTGGCGTGGGTTCCGTCCACGGCGCCGAGCAGCGCCGCCAGCGCGCGGGCACGCGCGGTGACCCGCCCGCTCGGCTCGCCGACATACAGGCAGGTATGGCCCGGCAGCTTCGCCATGGTGCGGCGGATATGCGCCGGCTCATACAGATCGAGCGCCAGGCCGCCGCTCACCACCGTGCCCATGGTGCGGCCCCAGCCGATCAGGGCGGCGATGCGCTCCTCGTTGATGCAGTTCTGCAGGGAGACGACCACGCCGGCGGGCGACAGATAGGGCGCGATCATCAGGGTCGCCCATTCGGTATCGTAGGATTTCACGGCGACGAAGGCGATGTCGATCGGGCGCTGGCGGGCGAGCGCCTGCACTTCGGTCAGGTGCAGGGCGGGCACGCGCACGATGCGGGTTTCCGCCTCGGTCATGCCGGAGAGGTGCATGCCGCCGGCGCGGATCGCCTCCACATGGGCGGGCCAGGGGTCGATCAGGGTGACGTCGTGGCCGGCCGCGGCCAGGCCCGCGCCGACATAGCCGCCGACCGCGCCGGCGCCGACCACTGCGATCCGTGGCGCTATCGGTGGTTCCATGGTCCGTCTTCCTTCTTGCGTTGCGACCGGTGGCCGGCCGTGTTGAGATCAGTTTGGCGCTGCGCGCCGGGGGACCAGTCTGGCGCTGCGCGCCGGGGGCGACAACTGGGCGGATGCACTGTCAACGCAAAGTAGAAATGTCCGCTGTTTGCCCCAAGTTAGAATGTCCCTTGCGGCGGTGGAGGCTGCGGCACGCTGACGCCCCGCCGCATCGAGGGTTGGTCGCGGTCCGCGCGCTGCTGGGCCTGCCCTCGGCGCCGCCGTCCGCGACCAACAGGAAAAATTGAATCCTCTGCCTTCTGCTGCTGCGCCTGTGGAATCGTGGGCACCCCCTTCTGACGCACCGAGCCAGCAGGTGACCCCGGAGGGGGTTGTCCACAAATCCACAGGCGTCGTCCGGGTATCCGTTACCGCCCCCAACTGAGCCGGCGACAGCCCCCAGCCGGCGCGCCGCTCGCTACAGTGCGCCCAGCGCCGCGGCGGGGCCTGATGCCGAGGCGGCGGCCAGCCGATCGACCCGCGCATCGATCGTTTTCTCGTCCTCCGCCGCAACCGCCATCGGAAGCGTCTTGAATGCTGTGCAGGTCAGCACCCGATCCTTGTAATGCAGGTCACGTCCGTCAATGTGGTGTAAATTGGCATAGGGTTTGAGGCGGGCACGGATCACGCTGCCAGGATTGGAACGGTTTGGTCGGCGTCGATCGGCGGCACTGAAATTTCGGCCATCGCCTCGACCTGCATGGAGCGGTGCTGGAGCTGCCACTTGTCGTTTTGTTCCAGCAGCACGGCCCCGATCAGGCGTATGATGGACGCTTCGTTTGGAAAGATGCCGACCACATCGGCGCGTCGTTTGACTTCCTTGTTCAGGCGTTCGATCCGCCGGCGCGCCTCGGCCGAGAAAATTCTCAGCATGAAGGGCGTGGCGACCGTGCCCAGCCGCTCGACCGTGGCCTCACCACACTCGGCGTCGGTGCGGGCCCGCCTAGCGCTCGGGGCCGTGCTGGATTTCGCGGATGCATCCGGGTACTAATGGTTGCTCGCGTTTTTGCTTCTGGTCGTGTTGCCGGCCCTGCATCTCGCGCCCGCGCAGCTACCGGTGTTCTATCCGGCCGGCAGCGTTGGGGCGCTGGCGGGTGGCGGGGCGGCGGCGCTACTGCTCGATCGATGGGATCGGCGCCTCGTCCGCGGTTTGGCGGATCGGAGCCATGATCTCGCCGTTCCTGGTGGGCTATGTGGGCGCGCACGGCTGCTGCTCGCGGGGTTCTGGTTGCTCGGCGCCGCTACCATCGGGGAGGCATTGGATGAGGGGGATCGAGGCGCGCGGCCTGAAGTTGGAACTCATCGCGCCCGAGGGCGTGACCGCACAGGAGGCACCCTTCCATGCCTGACGGCGCGCGCTTTGATCCGGCCGGCGTCGTGACGATCGCCACCGACCAGCCGGTACTGGTGTTCGGCGGCTGCTACAGCAACCTGCAAGCCACCGAGGCGCTGCTGCAAGCGGCCGAACAGATGCGTGTGCCGCCGGAGCGGATGATCTGCACCGGCGACGTAATCGCCTACGGCGCCGACCCGCGCGCCACGCTGGCGCTGATCCACGCGGCCGGAATCGCCACCGTGATGGGCAATTGCGAGGAGTCCCTAGGGGCGGACGCGGCGGATTGCGGCTGCGGGTTCGTCCCCGGTTCGGCCTGTGATCGGCTCTCCGCCGCCTGGTTCGCCCACGCGACGCGCGAGGTTGGCGCCGCCGAGCGGCGCTGGATGGCGGCGCTGCCGCGGCGCATCGACCTGGTGCTTGGCGAATGGCGGCTTGCGGTCGTGCACGGCGCACCGAGCCGGATCAACCGGTTCGTCTTCGACTCGACGGAGGATGCGGAATTTCTGGACGAACTGAGGTTGGCGGGCACCGGGGGGATAATCGGCGGGCATTGCGGCCTGCCCTTCACGCGGCGGATCGGCGAGAAATTGTGGCACAATTCCGGTGCGATCGGCCTGCCGGCTAATGACGGCACGCCGCGCGGCTGGTTCAGCCTGCTCACGCCGCGTGATCAGGGTATCGAGATCAGCCATCTTCCACTCGACTACGACCATCGCGGAGCGGCACGGGCGATGCGCGCCGCCGGCCTGCCGGAGGGCTACGCGCGGACATTGGAAACCGGCATCTGGCCGAGCTTCGATGTGTTGCCGCCGACCGAACAGGCGGCGACCGGAGCGGCGCTCGCACCCGCATCGCATTTGTGGGACCGCATGCCGCCGCCGCCGCGCCCCCAGCCGCGGCGATTCGCCAATCCGGACCGAACGCTGCACGGGGAGAAGCACGCCCATGTCCCGCTGGCGCGCCTGAGCACGCTTTGGTTCAACACGGGTACGCTCTGCAACATCGCCTGTACGGGCTGCTACATCGACAGCAACCCGCGCAACGATCGGCTGGTCTATCTCGACCGCGCGGCGTTCGACCGGTTCCTCGGTGAAGCGGCGACCCTGCATCCGGAACTGCGCGAAATCGGCTTCACCGGCGGCGAGCCGTTCATGAACCCGGATACGCCGGGCATGATCGCGGCGGCGCTCGACGGTGGCTATCGCGTGCTGGTGCTGACCAACGCCATGCGGCCGATGCAGCGCGCTCGCGCCCAGCTTGAACGTCTGGCCGCGGTTGCCGGCAACCGGCTGGCGTTCCGGGTCTCGCTCGATCATTTCATGCGCGACGGACACGACCAGGTGCGAGGGGCAGGCAGCTTCGCCGCCGCCTTGGCGGGTCTGGTCTGGCTCGCCGCGGCGGGATTTCCGCTCGCGGTGGCGGCACGGCTCTCCGCGCCGGCGGCGGAAGCGCGGTTGCGTACCGGGTTCGCCCGCTTGTTCCGTGAGCGGGAGCTGCCGATCGACGCCTGGGACCCGATGCAACTGGTGGTGTTCCCCGAGCTGACCGACCCCGCGCTGCCACCCGAGATCGGCGCGACCGCCTGGGCCGCGCTGCATGCCGGCGGGCGGGAGGTGATGTGCGGCTCCGCGCGCATGGTGGTGCGCCGCAAGGGCGAGGCGGCGCCGCGCGTGGTTGCCTGCACCTTGCAGCCGTACGAGCCGGGCTTCGATCTCGGCGCCAGCCTGGCCGAGGCCGCCCGCCCGGTGGTTCTGAACCATCCGCATTGCGCGCGTTTCTGCGTTTTCGGCGCGGCGTCCTGCAGCCTGGGCGGTGAGCAGCCCGCGCCGGCTGAAGGTCACGGCACCGTGCCCTGATCAGCACCCCGTCTTGCGGGGCGGCACGCGCGCGGCCATGTTCGGAGCCGCATGGCACGAACGCGCGTATTCGACGAGCAACAGGTACTGGACCGGGCGATGGCCCTATTCTGGCGCCGGGGCTTCGAGGCAACCTCGATCCAGGATCTGGTCGAGGAGGTCGGCATCAACCGCGCGAGCATGTATGCAACGTTTGGCGACAAGCGCCAATTGTTCATCGCGGTGTTGGATCATTATCTGACCCGGGTGAACGGCGAGCGGCTGGCGCTCCTGGCCCGGCCGGGGTCCGCCGTAGCGGCGATCGCGGCGTTTTTCGAGGCGATCATCACCGCGTCGCGGGGCGCGGAGAAGCATCTCGGATGCCTGATCACCAACACCCTGACCGAGCTCGCCCCCAGCGACCCGGAGATTGCCGCCAAGCTGCGGGCGAGTCTCGACCGCGTAGAAGGCGCCTTCGCAGCTGCGATCCGTCGTGGCCAGGAAAGCAACGAGATGGCCGTCGATCAGGACGCATGCGCGCTGGCCCGCTTCCTGGTCGGCACCGCGCAAGGGATCAGGGTACTGGCCCGCAGCGGTGCGCCCCCAGCCACCCTGCGGGAAATCGTCACGGTCGCGCTCCGCGCGCTGCGCTGACCATCCAGCCGGAGCTGAAGCAATCGGCTTGACATTATAGAACGATCATTCCATTATTCGGGCGATCCAGTCATATCAAGGAGACCGGCAATGGCGATCGCCCCCCTCACCGCGTTGTTCCCCCGCCAGACGGTACCCGATCTCGCGGTGTCCACGGTCGGCGGCGGCACCTGGGGTCTGGCGGAGCAGCAGCCGGAGCATTTCGCGATGGTCGTGTTCTATCGCGGCTTGCATTGCCCGATCTGCGCCACCTATCTGCGCGATCTGGACGGCAAACTCGGTGACTTCGCCAAGCGCGGCGTGAACGTGGTTGCGATCAGCACCGACGATGCGGCACGGGCCGAGCAATCCAAGGAGAAATGGCGGATCGGGAGCCTGCCAATCGGCTATGGACTCGATCTCGACACCGCGCGCCGCTGGGGGCTCTATGTTTCCTCCGGGCGTGGCACTACCTCGGCCGGTGTCGCGGAGCCGGCTTTGTTCGCAGAACCGGGGCTGTTCGTGGTTCGCCCGGATCGCACGCTCTACTTCGGTACCGTGCAGACAATGCCGTTCGCCCGCCCGCATTTTGCGGATATTCTGGGGGCGCTCGATTTCGTGATCGCGAAATCCTATCCGGCCCGTGGCGAAGTCACTGACCCGATCGACCCTGCGCGGGTCCTGTGATGGCCGCGCTGACCGGCATTCGCGCCTGCGTGTTCGATGCCTATGGCA
>JAKAZN010000117.1 GCA_021815835.1 Pseudomonadota bacterium | reverse complement strand
GTGAAGTCGACCCGTGTGCCCCTCTCAGGCCGCGTCCGCCCGCAGCACCAGCCGCCCCGTCACCTGGCCCGCGCGCAGCCGCATCAGCGCCGCGTCGGCCTCACGCTGCGGCACCATCGTCACCGGGATCGCCGGCAGCTTGCCGTCCTGGGCGAGCTTCACGAGTTCGCGCAACTCCTTCGGGCTGCCCACGTAGCTGCCGCGCACCGTCAGCGCGCGGATCGCCATCAGCGGCAGCGGCAGCATC
Source organism: Pseudomonadota bacterium (assembly GCA_021815835.1). Taxonomy (GTDB): domain Bacteria; phylum Pseudomonadota; class Alphaproteobacteria; order Acetobacterales; family Acetobacteraceae; genus JAJZVS01. The sequence continues at coordinate 6,154 of JAKAZN010000117.1, read as the reverse complement.
AGCTCACCCCCGAACAGCCCCACCTGCACCAGCCGCCCGCCCTTGCGCAGCGCGCCGAACGCGAAGCGGGCCGTCGCCGTGCCGTTCACGAGATCGACCACGGCCAGCACCGGCCCGCCGGCGGCGGCCATGATGCGCTTGGCCACGTCGGCCCCGTTGCCATCCACGACCTGGGTCGCGCCCTCGGCCAGCGCCGCCTTGCGTTTTTCCTCGCTGATATCCACCACGATGATGTTGCGATGGTTCATCGCCCGCAGCACCGCGATCGCGTTCAGGCCCAGCCCGCCGGCGCCCACCAGCACGATCGCCTCATCCGGCGGCAGCGGCATCACCTTGCGGATCGCCGAATAGACGGTGATGCCCGAGCACGCATAGGTTGCGGCGATCGCCGGATCGAGCGAGCCGGGATCGACCAGATGCCGCGGATGCGGCGCCACTACATGGGTCCCGTAGCCGCCGTTCTGATAGACGCCCAGGCTCACCTGGTTGAGGCACATATTGTCCTCGTCGCTCAGGCAGGCCTCGCATTTGCCGCAGCCGACCCAGGGATAGACGATGCGCAGATCGCCGACCTTCACGCCATGCGCCGCCGCCGGGGCATCCGGCCCCAGCTTCACGACGCGGCCGACGATCTCGTGGCCCATCGCCAGCGGCAGCTTCACGCCGCGATCCTTGAGCGACATCTTCTGGCCGCCGCCGAGATCGTAATAGCCTTCCCAGATATGCAGATCGGAGTGGCAGACGCCGCAATGCGTCACCTCCACCAGCACCTCGGTGCCCTTGGGTTCGGGCGTCGGGAGCTCGATCTCCCGCAGGGGTTGCCCGTTTTCGACCACGGCCCAGGCGCGCATGGATGGTTCCTCCGTTCGTGACGCGGCGATGGATCGCGCGCGCCGGGGATGGGGTCAAGCGGGGGGGGAACCCTCATCCGGCTCGCCCTCACCCGGTTCGTGTTGCGAACCGACCTCTCCCGCTTGCGGGAGAGGTATGATCTGGGGTTCGGTCAGAAGTTCCTCGCGGCGTGGCAGTTCGCGCAGGTCGCGCAGGCCGAAGCGGGTCAGGAAGGAGGGCGTGGTGCCCCACAGGACCGGGCGGCCGGGGGTTTCGCGGCGGCCGCGGGGGGCGATCAGATCGGCCTCCAGCAGCGCGTCCAGGCTGGTCTGGGACAGGCTGGCGCCGCGGACTTCCTCGATCTCGGCGCGCGTGACCGGCTGGTGCCAGGCAACGATCGCCAGCGCCTCCATGGCCGCGCGCGGCAGACGGCGAGGGATTTCCACCACCTTGCGCAGTTTCGGCGCGAGGTCGGGCGCGGTGCGGAATTGCCAGCCGCCGGCGACCTCGATCAGCTCGATCCCGCGCCCCGCGTAGCGGGCGGACAGGGCGGTGAGCAGGGCGGGGAGGGCGCCGCCGTCCTCCAGCAGCGCGGCCAGCGCGCGGGGCGGCACCGGCGCGGCGGCGGCGAAGATCGCCGCCTCGATCAGGCGCAGCGCGGCCTCGTCGTGGGGCAGGTTCGCCTCCTCACTCATGCGCGGCTTTCCGCGTCGCGGATCGGGCGCAGCCGCACCGGGCCGAAGGGTTGGTCCTGGTCGAGCCGCACCGCCCCGTCGCGGGCCAGTTCCAGCCCCGCGAGCAAGGTGCTCGCCAGGGCCGCGCGCAGCTCCGTCGGTGTCGCGAGGTCGGGCAGGAAATGCTCCAGGCTGGCCCCGTCCGGCACGCTGCCCAGCAGCATCCGCAGCCGGCGCAGCGCGTCCTGCACGGTCCAGATGGTGAGCGGGCGCGGCCGGTAGCGCTGGCGCGCCCCGCCCCGGCGCAGCGCCGCCAGATAGCCGCGCAGCAGGAACGGCACCGACAAAGCGAGGCCGGAACGGTCGATATCGGTGAAATCCTCCGGCGCGCCGCGCGGAAACACGTCCTGGCCCAGGATCGGCCGCGCGCCGAGCCAGGCGGCGGCCGCGCGCATCGCCTCCAGCGCGGCGAGGCGCGCGGTGAGTGCCTCGGCCGCGTCCTCGGCTTCCTCCGCGGCCGCGGCGTCCGGGACGAGCAGGCGGGATTTGAGCCAGGTGAGCCAGGCCGCCATCACCAGCCAGTCGGCGGCGAGTTCCAGGCGGATGCGCCGCGCGCCCTCGATCACGGCAAGGAACTGGTCCACCAGCGCAAGGATCGAGATCCGCGCCAGATCGACCTTCTGCGCGCGGGCAAGATCGAGCAGCAGGTCGAGCGGGCCCTCGAACCCGTCGAGCCGCAGCATCAGCCCGGCGGTCTCGGCCGGCGCGCCGGCATCGGCTTCGGGATCAGAAGAACTGCTCATGCACCGGTGGCCCAAGATGATGGCCGGCGAGGCCGAGCACGAGCCGCAGCGCCCAGGGCAGCACCTGGCCCATCGCCGCGCGGAACGGGTCGAACGCGATCCCGAACTGCGACAGCAGCGCGGGCAGCAGGAACACCACCAGCAGGACGATCACGATCCCCGCCCGCTCCATCCGCGCCCAGATGCGCGCCAGCGCCAGCGGCAGCAGGCCGACCGCGATCCGCCCGCCGTCGAGCGGCGGGAGCGGGATCAAATTGAACAGCCCGAGCACCAGATTATACAGAATAAACGGCACGATGAACGCGGACCACCAGGGGTGCGCGGCGCTGGCGCGATCGATATAGGCGAACACGCCGGGCATTCCGCCGGGTGAAGCGGGCAGCAGCAGCGCGCCGATGATCGCGAGCACGAAATTGCTCGCCGGTCCCGCCGCGGCGACGATCGCCATCCCGCGCCTGGGGTCGCGGAAGCTCCAGGCCCCGACCGGGACCGGCTTGGCCCAGCCGAACATGAACATCACCCGTCCGAAGGCCAGGAGCTGGCCGACCAGCAGCACGCCGGGCAGCAGCAAGGTGCCGACCGGATCGACATGGCGCAGCGGGTTGAGCGACAGCCGCCCGGCGTCGCGCGCGGTCGTGTCGCCGAGCGCGAGCGCGGCGTAGCCATGCGCCGTCTCGTGCAGGGTGATCGCGAGGATCGCGGCGATCGCCGCCAGCGCGATCTGGGCAATGGTGTCGATCACGCGAGCAGCCGATCGCGTTCAGCGGCCAGGGCATCCGGGTCCAGCGGGATCCGCGCGGCGGCGGCGCGGTCGCGGGCGCGGGCAAGCCGGGCGGCGGTCGCGGGCGCGATCTCCGGGCAGGCGGCGAGCAGGCGCGCATTGGCCGCCCATTCGCCCGGGCAGAACAGCGCGAGGTCGGCGCCGGCGGCCAGCGCCGCGCGGGCAAGGTCTTCCGGCGGGCCGGACAGGGCACGCATGGCGAGATCGTCGGTCACCAGAACTCCCTGAAAGCCGATACGGCCGCGGATAACGGTCCCGATCACCGCCGGGGACAGGGTCGCGGGCAGCGCCGCGTCCCAGGCCGGGAACAGGATATGCGCTGTCATGGCCCAGGGCAGGTCGGCGTTCAAGGCGAAGGGGCGGAGATCGGGCTCCGGATCGCCCCCGGCGACCACCGGCAGCGCGAGATGGCTGTCCCGCGTCGCCCGTCCATGGCCGGGAAGATGCTTCATCACCGGCTGGATGCCCGCAGCAAGCAGCCCGTCGGCCATGGCCCGGCCGAGCCTGGCCACGAGGTCGGGGTCGGCGCCGAAGGCCCGGTCGCCGATCACGTCGGACGCGCCGGGGACGGCGCGGTCGAGCACCGGAGCGGTGATTACGTCGAAACCGCACGCCGCGGCCTCGGCCCCGATCAGCGCGCCGTGCAGCCAGGCGGCGCGGCGGGCGCGCTCGGGGGGCAGGGCGCCGATCGCCCCGGCTGACGGGTGGGCGCGCCAATGCGGGGGGCGCAGCCGCGCGACCCGCCCGCCCTCCTGGTCCAGCATCAGCACGGCGCCCTCGGGCAGAAGCGCGCGCAGCGCGGCGGTCAGCGCGGCGAGCTGGGGCGGGGTCTCGATATTGCGCGCGAACAGGATCACGCCCGCCGGGGGATGGGCGCGGAGGAGCGCGGTTTCATCCGGGGTCAGGGCGGGGCCGGCGAGGCCGATGATGGCGGAGCGCATGGACCGGGGCGGGCTAGCACGGCGCGCTTGCGGATGCGACCGCCATGCCCGGGCGCGGCGCGCGAACAGGCTGCTTGCGACGCGTTCGGTGACGCGCGGGACCGGGATTCCGGCGCGCGGCCCCGACGGCGATCCATGGGTGCCGATAGGCTGGCAAAGATGGCAGGTTTGAACCACGTGGCCCGTCCGGATTCCGAGTCTCGCAAACCCGGAACGGCGGATAAATCCGCCGCGGGACGGGGCATGCAGCCAAATGACGCCGCCTTTCCCAGGACAGCCCGGCCCGCGCGCCGCCGGCTAGCCGCGCGTGAAGACGGGCTTTCGCTTCTCCACGAACGCCGCCATGCCTTCCTTCTGATCGGGCGTGCCGAACAGCGGCAGGAACAGGGTCCGTTCGGCGCGCACGCCCTCGGCGAGGGTGGTCTCGAAGGCGCGGTTCACCGATTGCTTGGCGAGCGCGGTGGCGACCGGCGAATTGGCCGCGATCTTCGCCGCAAGCTTCAACGCCTCGTCCAGCAGCGCGGCGGCCGGGACGACGCGGGCGACCAGGTTGGCGCGCTCGGCCTCGACGGCGTCCATCATGCGCCCGGTGAGGACCATCTCCATCGCCTTGGATTTGCCGATCGCGCGGGTCAGCCGCTGGGTGCCGCCGGCGCCGGGGATGATGCCGAGATTGATCTCCGGCTGGCCGAATTTCGCGGTATCGGCGGCGAGGATGATGTCGCACATCATCGCCAGTTCGCAGCCGCCGCCGAGCGCGAAGCCGGCGACGGCGGCGATCACGGGCTTCCTGGTCGTCGTGACCGTTTCCCAGTGCGCGCCGATGAAATCCTCCATCATCGCCTGGGGATGGGTGCGGTCGCGCATCTCCTTGATGTCGGCGCCGGCGGCGAAGGCGCGCTCGCTGCCGGTGAGCACGATGGCGCCGATGGCCGGATCGGCGTCGAAGGCGCGGAGCTGGGTGCCGAGCTCGCGCATCAACTGGTCGCAAAGCGCGTTCATCGCCGCCGGGCGATTGAGCCGGATCAGCCCGACGGCGCCATGGGTTTCGACGAGGATGGTCTCGAAGGTCTCGGGCATGGGCGCGCGCTCCGTTGTTCGGCGGGAGGGGTTGTAGGGGAAGGCGGGGGCGCTGTCAGCGGGGCGGGGGAGGGGGCGATTGCGCGATGGCCACCGATCCTCGGCCCCCGTCGCGCTGCCCGCCCGCGTCGCGCTGCCCGCCCTCGTCGCGCTGCCCGGACCCCGCGAAAGGCTGCAGCAGCATCCGATCGAGCCGCGACGCGCCGGGATCGCGAAACCGGTCGATCCCGATCGTCATGCCGAGATGCCCCGCCGCCGGCTGCGCGCGGTAGGTGCCGAGCAGCCGGTCCCACCAGGGCAGGTTGAAGCCGAAATTGCTGTTGGTCTCGGCCACCACCACCGAATGGTGCACCCGATGCATGTCCGGCGTGACGACGATCCAGCGCAGCGCGCGATCGAGCCCCAGGGGCAGCCGCAGATTCGCGTGGTTGAACATCGCCGTGCCGTTGAGGGCGACCTCGAAGACCAGCACCGCGGCGGCCGGCGCGCCGAGGGCCGCGACCACCCCGAGCTTGATCCCCATGGAGAGCAGGATCTCGCCGGGATGGAAGCGCGCGCCGGTGGTCACGTCGAAATCGAGATCGGCGTGATGCATCCGGTGCAGCCGCCACAGCGCCGGCACCGCGTGGAACATCACATGCTGGAGGTAGATCGCGAGATCGAGCAGCATGAATGCGGCCAGCGCGCGCAGCCAGGGCGCGAGGGGCAGATGGTTCAGCAGGCCCCAGCCCCGCCGCTCCCCGATCGCGGCGAGGCCGACCGCGCCGAGCGGGATCAGCAGGCGCAGCGCGGCGGTGTTGATCGCCACGATCCCGAGATTGCCGGGCCAGCGCGCCCGGCGCGGAAGCAGCCGGGGCCGGCGCGGCGCGCGCGCCTCCAGCACCGCCATCAGCAGCAACAGGCCGGCGAAGACGCCGAGCCGGATCGCCGGCGCGTGGCCCAGCAGAAAGCGCGACATGGCGAACCGGCCCCTCATGGCTCCGCCGCGCCCGCGCGGCGTGATGGGTGGGCGGCGGCGGGGGGAGCCTGTCATACGCGGCGGCC
>JAKAZN010000116.1 GCA_021815835.1 Pseudomonadota bacterium | reverse complement strand
CATCGCCGACAGCTTCAGCCGCCGCCCCACCGCCAAGGTCCAGGCGCCGATCATCTCCCCCGCGCCCGGCGCCAGAATCCCCGCGCCCAGCACCCGGCCGCGCGCGACGACCAGCTTGACCAGCCCCTCGGTCGCGCCCTCCGCCTGGGCGCGATCGTTCTCCGCCAGCGGCCAGCGCAGCACCCGAACGGGATGGCCCGCCGCGCGCGCCTGCTCCTCGGTCAGGCCCACCTGGGCCAGTTCGGGGTCGGTGTAGGTCACCCGCGGCAGGGCGCGATCGCTCACCCGCGCGGGCAGGCGGAACACCGCGCGGCGGATGACGATGCCGGCATGGTAGCCGGCGGCATGGGTGAAGGCGCGCGGGCCGATCCCCTCCGGGTCGGCGATATCGCCCACCGCGAAGACGCGGCGGTTGGTCAGGCTGCGCAGGCCGCGATCGGTGGCGATCCCGGTGCGCGAGGCCCGCACGTCCCCGGCCGCCAGATCGAGCGCGGCGAGATCCGGGCTGCGCCCGGTCGCCACCAGCAGATGGCTCCCCGCGATCCGCCGCCCATCCGCCAGCACCAGCACGGGGCCGGGTTCCACCGCCGTGACGCCGACGCCCTCCAGGATCGCCACGCCGCGCGCGAGCAACGCGGCGCGCAGCCCCGCCACCAGCTCCGCATCGTCCCGCCCCGAAATCCGCCCGGCCTCCACCACGCTGACCGCAACGCCGAGGCCGGCGAAGGAATCCGCCATTTCCAGCCCGATCGGCCCGCCGCCCAGGATCAGCAGATGCGCGGGCGGCGCGGGCAGGTCGAAGATCGTCTCGTTGGTCAGGAACGGAACCGCATCCAGACCGGGGATCGGCGGGATCGCGGCCCGGCTGCCGGCGGCAATCACGATCCGCCGCGCCGCGATCCGCCGCGCGCCCACGCCGAGCGTGGCGGGGTCGAGAAACCGTGCCTCGCCCGCGATCACCTCGGCGCCGAGGCCGCGATAGCGGGCGGCGGAATCAGCCGGCGCGATCGCCGCGATCACGCCCTGGACATGCGCGCGCACCCGCTCCCACACGATGATCGGCGGCGGCAGGTCGATCCCGAACCGCCCCGCCCCGCGCGCCGCGCGCGCGACATGGGCGGCGGCAAGCAAGGCCTTCGACGGCACGCAGCCGGTATTGAGGCAATCGCCGCCCATCGTCGCGCGTTCGATCAGCGCCACCCGCAGGCCGAGACGCGCGGCGATCGCGGTCACCGATAAGCCGCCCGCGCCGGCGCCGATCACCGCGAGATCGTATCGCTCGGACGCACCCGCGACGAGCATTTCAGACGTGGCGCCGGCGCAGCCGCCGCCACAGCACCGGCGCCAGCGACAGCGCGGCGAGCGCCAGCAACGGCCCGAGAATGCCCGGCGAGAACACCAGGCTCAGATCCGGCCGCCCGCCGGAGGCGAGCACCTCGCCCACCCCGGCGCCGATCCAGGCGAACACCAGCGTGACCGGGATGATTCCGATCATGGTCGCCAGGGCATAGGGAAACAGCCGCATCCCGCACAACGCGGCGCCGAGATTGACCAGCCAGAACGGCACCATCGGCAGCAGCCGCAGCGCGAGGAGATAGCTGAACCCGTCCCGCTCCAGCCCCGGCCGGATGCGCCCGAGCAAGCCTTGCGCGCGCCGCGCCACCAATCCGGCCAGCGCGGTGCGTGCGATCACGAACAGCGCCATCGCGCCCAGGGTAGCGCCCATCACCGAGAGCCCGCCGCCGACCCAAGGTCCGAACAACAGGCCGCCGATCACGGTGGCGAGCGCGCCTTCCGGGATCGAGAACGCGACGATCGCCGCGTAGAGCAGCACGAAGACGGCCGGGGCGGCGAGGGGATGGGCCGCGACCAGCGCGCGCAGCGCCGCCTGGTGGCGGGCGAGCGCGTGCCAGTTGAGCACATGCGCGAGCCCGCCGCGCCACAGCGCAACGCCGAGGGCGATCAGCAGGAGAAGCGGGAGCAGGCGGCGGAGCGGACGCATCCGGGGGTCAGGCTCCGGCGCGCCGGCGGGGACGCGCGGGTCGGGTCGGGCGGGGGGCCTGTCCGTTGGGCATTCGGTTCCTGGACGTTCCGGGGCGGGAGATCGGGTGGCGAGGCGCGGCTGGATTCGGCGTTCGGTTTCGCTCCCGGGCGCTGGACGACGGACGGGCAACGGCACCGGAGCCGCGCGCATGATCGCAGAGGCCCGGTCGGCATGGCAAATGCGCCGGATCGCCCAGCGCGGCGGTTCCGCCCGGAATGGTGGAGGGGGTTGGATTCGAACCAACGTAGGCGTGCGCCAACGGATTTACAGTCCGTCCCCTTTAGCCTCTCGGGCACCCCTCCTGGCCGGAGCGGCGCACTAAGGCGAATCCCGCGCCGTTGTCAACGAATCGCGGGAGGATGCGAACCGTCCCGCGGGGCTGCCCGGAGCTCCCTGCAGCCAGGCCCACGCCAGCCTTCCGGCGCGCGACGGCAGGGGCGCGCTCTGGTCACGCATCCAGGCCAGGATATCCCCGATCGGCACCGCGCGCTCCAGATCCCGCAGCATCAGATGGTAATCGTCCGGGTAATAGGCGATCCGCGGCCCGGGATGCGGCAGCGCCCGCCAGATCGCGCGGATCGCCCGAGGCGGGATCAGCTCGTCCTTGCCGCCATAGAGTATCAGCATGTCCGGCGGCAGATGCGGCGCCGTCCGCGCCGCCGCGCCCATCAGCCGCACCAGGCCGCCCACCGCGTCCCAGCGCGTGCGCAGCAGGGTCAACGGATCGCGCCCCAGGGCTTCCAGCGCGGCCAAATTGTCGGACGCGCGGATATGCAAGCCGCCGCCCCCCACCGTCAGGCCCGGCACGGCATGGACCATCACCCACAGCCCGGCGCGTTCCGCCCAGGTCATCCGCGCCTCGCCCCAGACCGCGGGGGAGACCAGGACGTAGCCCGCGACCTTCGGCGCGTCGGGCTCCGAGGCGAGGCACATCAGCACCGCTGCCCCCATGCTGTCGGCCATCAGGAACAGCTTCGCATGGGGATGGCGCGCGGCCAGCAGCCGCGCCATGGTGGCGGCATCGGCGACCAGCGTGCGCCGCCCCGGCCAGAACCCGCGATCGGCGGTGGCGCCGAAGCCGCGCTGGTCCGGCCCGATCACCTCGATTCCGGCGGCGGCGAAGGCCGGGCCGGGAATGGTCCAGGCGTCGCGGCTGTCGTTCATCCCGTGCAGCGCGAGCACGACCGCCCAAGGCTGTCCCTCCGGCCTCCAGACGCGGTAGGGCAGGCGGGTGCCGTCCGGCATGACGAATGCAGCCGCGTCGCGCCGCGCCGGGCCGATCGGCGGTCCCGCCGGGGTCAGATGCGCCGCGCAGCCGCCGAGCAGCAGCGCGAGCAGCGCCGCGAACACGCCCATCCGTGCGCGGGGCGGGGGCGCGGGGCGCGGCTTCCTTGGGGCGGCGGTTGAAAACACGGGGGGGCGGCGGTTGAAAACACGGGCCGCCTCGCTATCATCGCCGCGCGTTCCCCGCCAGCCAGATCGGACCCGCCTCATGCCGGACGGCACCGCCGCCGCCTTTACGCCCGAGACCATCGCCGTCACCGACCGCACCGTGCCCTGCGACGGCGGCGGCGGCGCGCTGGGTCATCCGCGCGTGTTCCTGCGTATCGTCGATCGCGACGTGGTGTGTCCCTATTGCTCGCGCCGCTTCGTGCTCAAGGAAGGGGCCGGCCACGACGGCGGCCATTGAGCCGGTGAAGCCGCCGCTCGTTCTGATCGACGGCTCGGGCTTCATCTTCCGCGCCTTCCACGCGCTGCCGCCGATGACGCGCCCGGACGGCGTGCCGGTGAACGCGGTGTTCGGCTTCACCAACATGCTGATGAAGATCCTGCGCGATCACCAGGGCGCGCCGATCGCGGTCATCTTCGATGCCGGGCGCGCGACCTTCCGCAACCGGATCTACGACCAGTACAAGGCGCATCGCCCGCCCGCGCCCGAGGAGCTGGTCCCGCAATTCGCCCTGGTGCGCGAGGCGACCGACGCGTTCGGCGTGCCCGCGATCGAGCTCGCCGACTGGGAAGCCGACGACCTGATCGCCGCCTACGCCGCCGCGGCCGAGGCGGTGGGGGAAGGCGCGCTGATCGTTTCGTCCGACAAGGATCTGATGCAGCTGATCCGCCCGGGCGTGGCGATGCTCGATCCGATGAAGCAGGCGTCTATCGGACCGGCCGAGGTGATGGCGAAATTCGGCGTCGGGCCGGAAAAGATGATCGACCTGCAGGCGCTGATCGGCGATCCCACCGACAACGTCCCGGGCGTGCCGGGGATCGGCCCCAAGCGGGCGGCGGAATTGCTGGACGCGTTCGGCGATCTGGACGGCGTGCTCGCCGCCGCGCCGGGGATGAAGCCGGGCAAGCGGCGGGACGTGCTGATCGAGAACGCCGACCGGGCGCGGCTCTCGCGCGATCTGGTGCGGCTGCGCGCCGACGCGCCGTTGCCGGTGCCGCTGGCGGCGCTGGCGCCGCGGCCGCCCGATCCGGCACGGCTGAGAGCTTTCCTGGAGACGCAGGGTTTCCGCAGCACGCTCGCGCGGCTTGGGATGGAGGGCGCCGCCGTGTCGCCCGTGCCGGCGGGGTCGGCCCAGGCGACGCCGGCGCCCGCCGCCGCGCCCGCCGCCATTCCCGCGGACGGATTCGGGCCGTACGAAACCGTCACCGATCGCGCCGCGCTGGAGGGATGGGTCGCGGCGGCGATCGCGGCCGGCCGGGTGGCGATCGATACCGAAACGGACGGGCTCGACGCGCTGCGCGCCGGGATCGTCGGATTTTCGCTCGCCACCGAGTCCGGACATGCGTGCTACGTGCCGCTCGCGCATCGAGGTCCACGTGACGGCGGCCCATTGGGCGGTCCGTTGGACGGTCCCGTGGGCGAGCCGCCGGCGCAGGTGACCCTGCAAGAGGCGGTCGCCGCGCTGGCGCCGCTGCTCGCCGATCCCTGCGTGCTGAAAATCTACCAGAACGCGAAATACGACCGGCTGGTGATGGCCCATGCCGGCTTCCCTGAATCCGCCCCGTTCGACGACACCATGCTGATCTCCTACGCGATGGAGGCGGGCAGCCACGGGCACGGCATGGACGAGCTCTCCACCTTGCATCTCGGCCACCAGCCGATCGCCTATGACACGGTCACCGGCACCGGCCGCGCCCGGGTGAGCTTCGCCGAGGTCGCGCTCGATCGCGCCACCGCCTATGCGGCCGAGGATGCGGACGTGACCCTGCGCCTTTGGGCCGCGCTGCGCCCACGGCTGCGCGCGGCCGGCGCGCTGGCGCTGTACGAACAGATGGAACGGCCGCTGGTGCCGGTGCTGGAGGGGATGGAGCGCGCCGGCATCCGTGTCGATGCCGCCGAGCTGCGGCGTATCTCCGCCGAGTTCGAAATCCGCATGGCGGCGATGGAGACCGACATCCATCGCCTGGCCGGCCACAGCTTCAACCTCGGCAGCGCCAAGCAACTGGGCGAGGTTTTGTTCGACGAGATGGGCATCCCCGGCGGCAAGCGGATGAAGACCGGGGCCTGGGGGACGGATGCCTCGGTGTTGCAGGGCCTGGCCGACCAGGGGGTGGAGCTCGCGGCGCGGGTGCTCGAATGGCGGCAACTGGCGAAGCTGAAATCCACCTATACCGATGCGCTGGTCGAACAGATCAATCCCGAAACGGGACGGGTGCATACCAGCTACGCGCAGGCGATCGCCTCCACCGGGCGGCTGTCCTCCACCGATCCCAATCTGCAGAACATCCCGGTGCGGACCGAGGAAGGCGGGCGCATCCGCCGCGCCTTCGTGGCCGATCCCGGGAACGTGCTGGTGAGCGCGGATTATTCGCAGATCGAGCTGCGCCTGCTCGCCCATGTCGCCGATATTCCGGCCCTGAAAGATAGTTTCGCGCGCGGGGAGGATATCCATGCGCGCACCGCGTCCGAAGTGTTCGGCATCCCGATGGCGGGGATGGACCCGATGACGCGGCGGCGGGCGAAGGCGATCAATTTCGGCATCATCTACGGCATCAGCGCCTTCGGTCTCGCGCGCCAGCTCGGCATCGCGCCCGGCGAGGCGCGGGGCTTCATCGATGCCTATTTCGCGCGCTATCCGGAAATCCGCACCTACATGGAACAGACGAAGGAGATCGCGCGCCGGCAGGGCTATGTCGCGAGCCCGTTCGGGCGGCGCTGCTACGTGCCGGGGATCGCCGATCGCAATCCGGCGCGGCGCGCCTACGCGGAACGCCAGGCGATCAACGCGCCGCTGCAAGGCGGGGCGGCGGATATCATCAAGCGCGCGATGCTGCGCCTGCCGCGCGCGCTGACCGAGGCCGGCCTGGCCGCGCGAATGCTGTTGCAGGTGCATGACGAACTGCTGTTCGAGGCGCCCGAGGCGGAAGCGGTGAAGCTGGCCGCGCTG
>JAKAZN010000115.1 GCA_021815835.1 Pseudomonadota bacterium | reverse complement strand
TCCGAAGCCGCCGCAACCCGGGACTATGGTCCGCGGGGATATCGCCCGCCGCTTTTTGCCCGCTAGGCCGCGCCCGGTGTTCGCGTGTCGATATCGTTACGATATCAAAACGGTAATCTCCGCCGCAACGCCGAAAGCCGCCCGTTGCAGGGATTCAAACTGGAACATGACCGAAGCGACGGGCCCCACCTCGCTACGCCGTGCGCGACAGCCCGGCGCGCGGGGCGCGCCGGGTGCGGCCCACCCGCGCTCTTGACGGCCCCGGCATGCGTGCGGCAACGACCCCGCATGCCATGCCATCGCACCGCGCCATGACCGCGCCCCCCGGACCGGCCCCGATCCTCGCCGGGCTGCGCGTGGTGGAGGTCTCGGCCTTCATCGCCGCCCCGCTCGGCGGCATGACCCTGGCGCAGCTCGGCGCCGAGGTGATCCGCATCGACCCGATCGGCGGCAATATCGACTACCGGCGCTGGCCGCTCGCGCCCGGCGGGGCCAGCCTCTACTGGGCCAGCCTGAACAAGGGCAAGCGCTCGGTCGCCCTCGCGCTCGACCGGCCGGAGGGGCGGGAGATCGCGCAGGCGCTGATTACCGCCCCCGGGCCGGATGCGGGCATCCTGCTCACCAACCTGCCGGGCGGGGGCTGGATGGACCACGCCACCCTGGCGGCGCGCCGGGCGGATCTGATTTCGTTGCGCCTCACCGGCAGCCATGACGGTTCCGCCGCGGTCGATTACACGGTGAACTGCGCGAGCGGATTTCCGCTCGCCACCGGCACCGGCGAAGCGCCCGTGAACCATGTGCTGCCGGCCTGGGACATCGCCGCGGGGCTGTATCTGGCGACCGGCCTGCTGGCCGCCGAGCGCGCGCGAAGGCGCGACGGGCGCGGCCAGGAGGTGACCCTGGCGCTGGCGGACGTGATGCTCGCCGCGGTGGGCAATCTCGGCTACCTCGCCGATGTCGCCGTGAACGGGGCGGTGCGCCCGGCGATGGGCAACGATCTCTACGGCGCGTTCGGGCGGGATTTCGCCACCGGCGACGGGCGGCGGGTGATGATCGTTGCGATCTCCAACCGCCAGTGGCGCGCGCTCGGCCGCGCGACGGGGCTGGCCGAGAAACTGGCGATGATCGGGCCGATGCTCGATGTCGATCTGGACGACGAGGGCGGGCGCTTCCACGCCCGCCACGCGATCGCCGCGGTGCTGGCGCCGTGGTGCGCGGCGCGGACGCTGGGCGAGATCGGCGCGGCGTTCAAGGACAGCGGGGTGCTGTGGGGCCCGTACCAGGATTTCGCGCAATTGCTGGCCGAGGATCCGCGTTGTTCCGTGGCCAATCCGATGTTCGGGCGGATCGATCAGCCCGGCGTCGGGACGCTGCTCGCGCCGGGCTCGCCGCTTGGCTTCGGGGCGAGCGCGCGCCTGGCCCCCGCGTCCGCGCCGCTGCTCGGCGCCGACACGGACGCGGTGCTGGCCGAGCAACTGGGCCTGTCCGGCGCGGCGATCGGGCGGCTGCGCGATGCGGGAACCATCGCCGGCCCCGACACGGCCGGGCGCCGGCCGCAAGGAAGCAGCCGATGACCGATACCGATCCCGCTGCGCTGCTGGGCCTTTGCCGCGCCGGCCTCGCCGCCGCCGAGCGGCTGCACCAGGCCACGCGCGGCGCGATCGCCGCCCTGGTCGCGCCCGCCGGCCGCACCGACCCGGCGCTGCTGGATCGCCACCAGGTCGCGGCACACGGATTCTCCTGGCAGGCCACCTATATTGAGGCGCTGCGCCAGGCGCTCGGTTGGGCCGAACGACTGGAACGCGACGGGGCGTTCGGCGCGCTGGAACAGGCGATGCTGCGGCTCGGTTTTGCCGAATATCTCGGCCAGCTCGGCGGCGGGATCGCGATGAGCCAGACCGAGACGGCGCGCCCGGCGGAGATGGGCATCCCGGACGCCGATCTGAACCGTTTCGTGGCCGAACCGGCCGCGCGGGCGCTGGGTGCGCGCGCCGCGCTGGAGGACGCCCGGATCCTGGTCGCCGCGGCCGCCGCCGACGGGCGCTTCGGCGCGATCGCGCTCGACGATGAAATGCTGGCCGCGATGCGCGAGGAATTCCTCCGCTTCGCCGCCGCCGAGATCGCGCCCCATGCCGACGCCTGGCACCGCGAGGACGTGCTGATCCCGCTGCCCCTGATCGAGAAACTGGCCGCGCTCGGCGTGTTCGGCCTGACCGTGCCGGAGGCGTATCAGGGCCTCGGCCTCGGCAAGACCGCGATGTGCGTGGTCTCCGAGGCGCTGAGCGGGGCGTGTCTCGGCGTGGGCTCGCTCGGCACGCGGTCCGAAATCGCCGCCGAACTGATCCGCATCGGCGGCACGGCCGAGCAGCGGGCGCGCTGGCTCCCGGCCATCGCCTCGGGCGAGGTGCTGCCGACCGCGGTCTTCACCGAACCCGATACCGGCTCCGATCTCGGCAGCCTGCGGACGCGGGCCGAACGGCACGGCGATGTCTATCGCATCCACGGCGCGAAGACCTGGATCACGCACGGGTCGCGCTCGGACCTGATGACATTGCTGGTCCGCACCGATCCGCGAGAGAAAGGGTATCGGGGCCTGTCGATGCTGCTGGCCGAAAAGCCGCGCGGCACCGAGGCCGATCCGTTCCCCGCGCCGGGCATGAGCGGGACCGAGATCCGCGTGCTCGGCTATCGCGGGATGAAGGAATACGAGATCGGCTTCGACGGGTTCGAGGTCCCGGCCGCCGCGCTGCTGGGCGGGGTGGAGGGCGCGGGCTTCAAGCAACTGATGGAGACGTTCGAGAGCGCGCGCATCCAGACCGCCGCGCGGGCTTTGGGCGTGGCGCAGAACGCGCTGGAGCTCGGCGCCGGCTACGCGCGCGACCGGCGCCAGTTCGGCACGCCGATCCTGGCGTTTCCCCGCGTGGGCGCGAAACTCGCCTGGATGGCGACCGAGACGATGCTGGTTCGCCAGCTCACCTATTTCGCCGCGCGGCGGAAGGATGCCGGGCAGCGCTGCGATATCGAGGCGGGGATGGCGAAGCTGCTCGCCGCCCGCGTGGCCTTCGCCAACGCCGACAGCGCGCTGCAGATCCATGGCGGCAACGGCTACGCGCTGGAGACGCCGATCAACCGGGTGTTCTGCGATGCGCGGATCCTGTCGATCTTCGAGGGCGCGGCGGAGATCCAGGCGCAGGTGATCGCGCGCGGGCTGCTCGGGCGGCTGAACTGAGCCTTATTTGATCCGCCCGATCGCGCGCAATTGCCGCTCCACATTCCCCATCAGCCCCGTATAGGGCTGCGCCGTCGAAAGATCCGTGATCTCCCCGAATTTCTCCGCGAACATCTCCGGGCTCACCGGCGCGGCCGGATCGAATTGCACGCCTTCGGTAACGAAATACTGCACCCGCGCATACCCGCCCGCCGTCGCGGCGATGATCTGGCCGGAGACATCGCAGGCCTCGCTCGCCAGGAACGCGACCGCGGGGGAGACCATCTCCGGCTTCATCCACGGGATCATGTCGGGCGGCAGCAGCCCCTCGGTCATCCGCGTCGCCGCCGAGGGGGAGATCGCGTTGGTCAGGATGTTGTACTTGGCGCCCTCGAAGCGCAGGCAGTTGATCAGGCCCACGACGCCGGTTTTCGCGGCGCCGTAATTGCTTTGGCCGAAATTGCCGACCGTGCCGGACCCCGAGGTGGTCACCACGATCCGCCCGTATTTCGCCGCCCGCATCACCGGCCAGGCGGCCTTGGTGCAATAGACCGTGCCCATCAGGTGCACGTCCACCACCGCGCGGAAATCCTCCATCGACAGGTTGTTGAATGCCTTGTCGCGCAGGATCCCGGCATTGTTCACCAGGATATCGAGCCGCCCCCAGGTATCGGTGGCTTTCGCCACGATCCGCGTGGCGGCTTGCTCGTCGGCGACGCTGTCATAGCTCGCCACCGCCTCGCCGCCGGCGGCGACGATCTCGGCCACCACCTGGTCGGCCGCCGCGTGCGCGCCGCCGCGTCCATCGACCGCCCCGCCCGGATCGTTCACGACCACTTTCGCCCCGCGCGCGCCGAGCAGCAGCGCGTGGCAGCGGCCAAGCCCGGCGCCGGCGCCGGTGACGATGGCAACGCGGTTGTCGAAACGGATGGTCATGGGTGGCGTCCTCCCTGATGCGGATGCCGGCCAGCGTGGCACGGCGCCGCCGGCCGCGCTACCGGCGGGTAAGGCGCCAGTAGAGCGGGGTACGGCCGGCGGCGAGGGCCTTGGCCTCGTAACGGGTCGGCGGCCAGGATGGCGGGCGCGCGGCAACCGTCTCGACGGCGAACCAGTCCTGCGCGCCCAGCGTCGCGCGCACCCAGTCCTGATAGGTCGGATCGTCGCTGGCGATGCGCCATTCCCCGCCCGGGCGCAGCACCCGCGCGATCCCCGCCAGCGCCGCCGGATGCACAAAGCGCCGGCGCGCGTGCCGCGCCTTCGGCCAGGGATCGGGAAACAGCAGGAACATCCGATCGAGGCAGGCATCCGGCAGGGCGCGGATCAGGCCGCGCGCATCCGCCGCCCAGAGCCGCAGATTGCCCGGCAGCGCCACCGTCGCCGGATCGGCCGGCGCGGGGATCAGGTGCGAGAGCAGTGAGCAGATCCCGTTCTCGAACACCTCGGCCGCGATCAGCCCGGAATCGGGATGGGCTTCGGCCTGCGCCAGGGCGTGCTCGCCGCCGCCGAAGCCGACTTCCAGCCAGAGCGCGCGCGGACGCGGGGCGAAGGCCGATCCCGGATCGGCGGCGGCCGCGGGCGGGAAGGCCAGCCGCGGCAGCGCCGCGTCCAGCAGCTTCCGCTGGCGCGGGCGAAGGGCGTGGCCGCGGGCGCGGCCATAGAGGCGGTCGGCGGGGGGCTTCATGGGAGACCGGAGCAAGCGAACAGGGGATGTGCCGGCCCGACGCGGCCGGGGCAACCCGGGCCGGGTTCAGTGCAGTTTCTTTTTCTTGACCAGCTCGGCGAGTTCCCGGTTCACCGTCGCATCTTGCGCAATCTCCGCCGCCAGCGCCTTGCCGATATTCGACAGATTCTTGGGGTTGGAGGCGGCGGCGAGGATCGGCTTGACGCCGAGCCGCGTGACCGCCTGCTCGACGATGCTGTCGCCGCCGGCGCCGAAAGCCTTCTTCGGATCGACCTCGCCAAGTCCCGCGAAGATACCCGGCTTGAAATAAGACGCCGACTTGTCCGAAAGTTCCTCGAGCTGCTTATTGAGGCCGCTGAGCGCGCCTCCCACTGCGGCGCTGGTGAGTACCGTCGTGGCGATATCCTTCGCCGCCTGCTTCAGCGTCATCTTCGAGCCTGGCTTGCATGCCTTGACGATATCCTCGATCGCCTTGCCCACGAGGCCGGATATCTCGGCCGCGACGATCTTCGTTGCCAGTTTCTCGGCAAATTGCGAACCGTAGCGCTTCAGCACGACGGCCCCGGCCTTCTCGGCGATGTTCTTCGAAACATCCTCAAGCAGCGCCTCATTGCCGAGCAACGCGCGGGTCAGCGCTCCGGTCGCCGCGCTCGTCAGCACATTGGTGGCGGCGCTGGCGATCGTGATTTTGGGGTCGGTGCCCGAGCGCTCGATCTCCTTCAGCAGCTGTTGATAGCCCCCCTCCGAGGCCATGACCGCCGTGCCGACTTCCACCGTGGCGCCGGCCGAAGCGACCGTCGCCAGCACCCCGACCGAAATCGCGCAGGTGTTCCTTACGATGGTCAGGGTCTTGATGATCGAATCGGTGCCGGCGAAGAAGCTGTCGAGATAACTGTGCAGGGCGATGCTCGCTGCCTCGATTTTCGGCGACGCGTCCGACATCGCCTCCGCGATCTCGTGCGGGTCCTTGGTTCGGAGGCTCGCCTTCACCTTATCGGCCGCGGTTTCAGCGGCCTTGATCAACGATTCCTTGGGGAAGGGCGAGGCGGAGACCGCATCGGCGATCTCCCTGGTCAGGAAGAACGTCTCCTTGCGCGTCTTCTCGAGATCGTCCCACAGGAACCGCGCCTCGGCGGCTTTCATCTCGAGCGCCCGCGCCGTGGGCTCCATGGTCTTGGCGATCGCGGCGCAGACGTCGTTGTATTGCTCCTCGGTCAGCAGGTAGTCGCGACCGTTGAATTTGAGCTTGTGGCCCTTCATCGCCGCCTCCGTTCCAGTGCGCGAACCGGACGGCCGATGACTGCGATCGGCCGGAATGATACGGACCGGCAGCTTATCCGATCGGGGCCGCTTGCCTAGCCCCGACCGGCCGCCGTCACGCCGCCCGGCTCAGCGCCCGAACGCCCCCCTGAGCGCCGGCACCAGATCGGTCCGTTCCCAGGTGAACGTGCCCAGATCGGGGTCCGGATCGCGCCCGAAATGCCCATAGGCCGAGGTGGCCGCGTAGATCGGCCGGTTCATCTGCAGATGCTCGCGGATGCCGCGCGGCTTGAGGTCC
>JAKAZN010000114.1 GCA_021815835.1 Pseudomonadota bacterium | reverse complement strand
GTCGGACGTTTCGTACGTGTTGTAGAAATGCGCCGCCCCGTCCAGCATGTTCGCCTCCCGCGCGTCGCGCCACGCGCCGGCCTGGAAGGCGCCGAACGCGGCACCGAACAGCAGCGCCGCGCCATCCACCATCGCCGCGTCCACCACCTGGCCCTGCCCGGAGCGCGCGGCCTCCAGCAGCCCGCAGACCATGCCGAACGCGAGCAGCATCGCCCCGCCGCCGTAATCGCCCACCAGATTGAGCGGCGGCACCGGCCGCTCCCTGGTCCCGATCGCGTGCAACAGGCCGGTCAGCGCGATGTAGTTGATGTCGTGGCCGGCGGCGCGCGCGAGCGGCCCGTCCTGGCCCCACCCGGTCATGCGCCCATAGACCAGCTTCGGGTTCGCCGCCCGGCACGGCTCCGGACCGATGCCGAGTCGTTCGGCGACGCCCGGCCGGAACGGCTCCATCAGCCCGTCCGCCCCGGCGGCCAGCCGCAGCACCAATTCCGCCGCGCCGGGCTTGCGCAGATCGAGCGCGAGGGAGCGGCGCGACCGGCCATGCACCGCGTGGCGCGGATCGGGGAAGCGCTCGGGCTCCGCCGGCGCCAGCCGGTCGATGCGGATCACGTCCGCGCCCATGTCGCCCAGCATCATCGCCGCCATCGGGCCGGGACCGATCCCGGCGATTTCGATCAGGCGCAGCCCCGCGAGCGGTCCCATGGCGTGTTCCCTCTCCTGCGCGCCACCTCCGGCGCGGCTATTTGGCGGCCGGCAAGGTATCGACCGGCAACAAGGTGGCCGTGACCCGCGCGCCCCCCGCCTGGGCCGAGGCGATCGCCGCCTTCAGCGCCGCCAGGTAGCCGGCCGCGTGATCTTCCATGTTCGGCGGCGCCGGATGCAGCACCAGCGGACGCGACGACGCGACGGCAACGATCATGTCGGTCCCATAGGGCGGTCCCACTTCCCACAAGGGCTGGCCCGGACCACCGTCGCCCAGGCGCAAGATGCTGCCCGCCGCCAGACGCCGCGCGGGCACGGCGGCGAAATGCTGCTGCGGATCGGCGACCGTCGGATAGAGATGCACCACCGAGCCGTCATGCCCGAGGTAATCGACCCGCACATAGCCAGGAAAATCCGCCATGGTGACGCGCGGCTCGATCCGCGCGCCGTCATGCAGCGCGGTCGTCCCGCCGGCCAGGCGCACCCCGAGCCCCGAAGTCGCCGCGCCCGAAGCCGGCGCGACCGGGCGGATCGTGTCGAGCGCGTCGCAGAACACCGGCTGGAGCGCCCGCACGTCCCAGCCGAGCGCCGTCGTGCCGACCACCCGGCCGAGCCGGGCGCGCAGCGCCGGCGCCGTGGCCGTGCCGGCGTAGCCGCCGACCGAAAGACTTCCGTCCGCGCCGACCCGCGGTGCCGCCAGCACGCAGGCGCTGTCGGCGATCGCCGCGGCGATTTGTCCGGACAGTGCCTGCGCGGTGGATTGCGGCGCCGGCGCCGGCGTGGGGGCGGGTGTCGGGGCCGGCGTGGGCGCGGGGGTCGGTGTGGGGGCGGGAGCGGGTGAGGGCGCGGGTATCGGCGCGGGCGAAGGAGCCGGAGCCGGGGTGGGCGCCGGCGTGGGCGCGGGGGGCTTCAGCGGAACCGGCGGTGGCGCGGGCGGCAGGTGCAACGGGCCGTTCGCCCCGCCGCCGGTCGTGACCGGCGGCCCCGGTCGCAGGAACCACCACGCGCCCCCGCCGGCCAGCGCGACCACCACGACCGCGCCGCCGAGGATCAGGCCCATCCGCCCGCCGCGCGCGGGCGTCGCCGCGACCGGCAGCGGTACCGGCGCGGACGCCGGAGCCGGCCGTGCCGGTTCCGCCGCCGGTCGCTCCGCCGGCCGCGTGACCCGGGCGCCCGGCGTGGAAACCATGGTCGCTTCCGATTCCTCGGCGGCCTCGGCCCGCCTGGGTGCGTCGATCGCGTTGCCGAGCGCGCCGGCGAAGGCCGACGCCGACGGGAAGCGGTCTTCCGGGCGCTTGGCCATCGCCCGCAGCACCACCTCGTCCAGCGCCGTCGGCACGATGGCGGAGAGCTGGGACGGCGCGGGCGGCGCCACGTTCAGCACCTTGTGCATGATCGAGGTGACGCTGCCCTCGAACGGCCGCTCCCCGGTCAGCAGTTGATAGAGCAGCACGCCCGAGGAATAGATATCGGTGCGCGCATCGACCGGTTCGCCACGGAATTGTTCCGGCGACATATAGGCCGGCGTGCCCAGCACCGTTCCGGCCTGGGTCATGTTGCTGCTCTCGATGCGGGCGATGCCGAAATCGGCGATCTTGCCGCGCCGCTCGCCGTTCAGCATCACGTTGGCGGGCTTGATGTCGCGGTGCACGACGCCGCGGTCATGGCTGAATTGCAGGCCCGACAGCAGATCGTCCATGATCCGGCGGATATCGGGCAGGGCGAAACGTTCCTGCTTGTCGAGCAGCGATTTCAGGGTCGGCCCATCGACGTATTCCATCACGATATACGCGATGTCGGAGGTTTCCCCGTAGTCGTAGACGGCGACGATGTTGGGATGCGTGAGACGGCCGGCGGCCTGCGCCTCGCGACGGAAGCGGGCGATTTCCTCTTCCGTTTCGGGGTCCGGATGTTCGGGCAGGGAGACGGTCTTGATCGCCACGCGCCGCGCGATCACCGGGTCCCAGCCCTCATAGACGGTGCCCATGGCGCCGCGGCCGAGGGTTCCGCGCAGCTCGTATTTCCCCAGCGCCTGCGGCGTATCCATGCCTGTCCCTGCCTCGCCCCGTTCGGCCAGCATAGAGGCCCGTGCGGGCCAGGCAAGACGGGTGGGGTTCGGCCCGCCGCGGGCACCCTCACCCGACGCGCCGCGCGCGCTGGCCTCTCCCGCGTTGCGGAAGTGGCGACCTTGGGGCTCTAGCGCAGCGCGGCGAAGCGCCGTCCCGTTGCCCGCGCGGCGCTCGGCGCGGCCCGCGCGCCGCCGTCACCTATCACCGCGAAGGGTGCCCAGAAGAACGGATGCGCCACCTCCGCCGGCAGCGCGTGCCCGGCATCGGCGAGCATCGCCAACTGCGCGTTGCGCAACGCCCCGGTGATGCCGAGCGCCGGGTCCGCGCGGAGCCGGCGCAAACTGTCGGCGATCAGATACGCGGTGACCTGATCGTTCACCGACCAGTGTGTCACCATCAGCGCCCGCGCGCCGGCGAAGAAGAAGGCGCGCGCGAGACCCGACAGGCTCTCGCCCCCGGTCTGCGCGCCGGCGCCGCCGGAGTTGCAGGCCGACAGGATCACCAGATCGGCGTCGAGATGCATCCCCATCACGTCCGTGGCCGTCAGCAGCGCGTTCTTCACGGTCTTCGCGCCCGCCGGGTCGGAGGTGACGATGGCGGGCTGGCTCTGGCAGCGCAGCTCCGCGGGCAGCAGCGCGTGGGTGGCGAAATGGAGGATGCGGTAATCGCTGAGCTGCATCCGCAGCACCGCGGGCACGGTGAAGGCCGCGCCCAGCAACTCGTCCGATCCGCTGGCGCCCAGCAGCGCCCGCGCGGCGGCGAGTTCCTTGCCGGCGTAGGGCAGGGCGGGCAGCCCGGCCAGCAATTGCGCGGTATCGCCGCAAGCCGCGCCAGGGAAGCTCGCCGCCGTCTGCGCCGGCGTCAGCGGCTGGAAATCGCCGAAGCCGAACCAGGGCTGGCGCGCGCGCGAGGTGCCGGCGATCTTGCGGAGCGAGACGAAATTGGACGCCGCCGGCACATGCGCGATGGTGAACTGGCGCAGCAGCCAGGGCGCGTTCGCCAGATCGTCGGCCTTGGCGGGGCCGGTCAGCAGCACCTCGAAGGGCAGCGACAGCAGCGGGCCGGCGGGGGCGACGACCAGCGCGGTCACACCCTTCATCCCCGGCGCGACGCCGCCCAGCGTGTCGGTGTATAATTGTTGCGCGCCGGCGACATCGAATACCGGCAGGGCCGTGGTGGTGAGCTCGATCCCGGCGCGGATCTGCCGCACCAGCTTCGTCGCGCCCGCGATCCCGGTCGGGATTTTCGCGATCGCGATCTGTCCATGCCGCAGCAGGAACGCCCAGCCATGCTTGTCGCCGAGCGTGATCTGCACGAACGCCTCGTGCGGGTGCAGCGCGGCGAAGACCGCCTTCGCGGTCACCACCTGCTGCACCAGCTGGCCGTAATTGGGCGAGGCCGCCTGCACCGCCGTCTCCGCCTCGGCCAGCCGGGCGCGCGCGGCGTCGATCTTCTTGTCGATCGCGGCGAGCGCGGGGTTGGCGGTCTTGCCGGCCGGCTGCGCGCCACGGAACTGGTCGCGCTGGCGATACAACTGGCGCAGCTTCTCGCCCGCGTCCTGGCGGGCGCGGATCGCGGCGGCAACTTTCGGATTACGGGCGCTTTCCTGCAGGCGCGCGGTGGCCTCGGCGATCTGCTGGCTGGTGATGCCGCCCTGCGCGAGCTGCGCCGCGGTGAACATCTCGGCCAGCAGGGCGGGCCGGTCGGCCGCGGACGCGCGGGACGCCGCGGCGGCATAGGCATCGAGGCAGGGACCCATCAGCTCCGGCCGCGTGCCGGCGTGCAGCGCGAGCAGCGCATGGACCGCGGCCTGGCAGCCGGGGAGCGCGGCCGCCATATCGCCCTGGCGAACCAGCGCATCGGCGCGCAGCAGGTTCGTGTCGGCGAAGGGCTTCGAGCCGGGCAGCGCGGTGCCGAACGCCTCGGCCGATTCCGCCAGATCGGCGAGCGCGGCGTCCGGGTGCCCCGACGCAGCCGCGGTGGTCGCCGAGGAGCGGAGCAGCCGTGCCGCCACGATCGGCCGGGCGAGGCCGTTGGCGCGCGCGAGCCGCGCGGCGCTGTGCAGCATCGCCTCGCTTTCCTTCAAGCTTCCCAACCGGCGCAGCACCAGCGCCTGATTCCGTTGCGTCTCGATCAGGCCGAGCAGCGCGCCCTGGGCCGACGGGTCGGTGAGCAGATCCTGGTTCGGCAACATGCTCGTGATATTCTGCGCGCCATGCACGCCGAACGCGGTCAGGGGCTGCAAACCTTCATCCTCGGCGTGCAGCACGCTCGGCGGCACCAGGGCCGCGTAGCTGGCGGCGGCCTCGCGCAGCAGGCGCAGCGCGTCGGTGTAGCGGCTCTGGTTCATCGCATCGAGGCCGCGATAATTCAGCAGCCGCGCCGTGGTGGTCGGGTCCGCCGCGGCCGGCGCGAACGCGGCGGCGCGGGCGAACATCCCGTCCGCCTCCACGAACCGGCCCTCATCGGAGAGCTGCATCCCGAGCGTCATCAGCGCGGTGACGGTGTTGGGGTTGTCGCGCCCCAGCGCCTTGCGCTGCAACGCCAGCGCGGCGCGGAACGCCGCCTCCGCCGCGCCCGGATCGTCGGCGAGATTGGCGAGCGTGCCGGCCGACATCAAGGTGTTGTACTGGCCGATATCGCCGGAGCTGAATGCCTGCGCGGCCAGCCGCTGGGCCAGCAGCGCGTCGGCGGCCGAACTGGGCGGGGCTTCCGTCGCGCGCAGCACGCCGGCGCGCACCCCGATCGCGCGCTGCATCGCCGGCGCCGCGGGCAGCACGCCGTCGGCGTACCAGGCCCGCCCGCCGACCAGCGCCACCAGCGCCACATGCGGCCAGCCGCCGAGCCGCTGCGTGCAGTTCAGCAGTTCCGCCGGATCGCCGCCCAGGATCGTGGTGGTTTGCGGCGCCTGGCAGAGGAAACGCTGGTCGATGCCGACGCGCCAGGGACTAGATGTTGCCAGCGCGACGAGCTGGCCGGCGGTCGAACCGCCGCCCTCATGGATTTGCGCGCTCGGCTGCTGCCAGGTGCCGCAAAACACATTGGCGCCCTTCGTGGCGCCATCGCCGGTGGGCTGGAGCGTGCAGGCCTCGCCCACCGCGTTCTTGCCGATCGCGATCTGGTGCGGCGCCGCGTTGGTGCCGATCGTCCCGTGCTCATAGGCCGAGGCGGGCGGGCGGGCGCAGGCGGCGAGCGCCAACGGGAGCAGCACGGAGACCAGCAGGCCAAGACGGGTGGTGTGCTTGCGCATGATCAGTAATCCCGACGGGACACGAGCGGCAGGAACAGATCGTCGTCGTCGGATTGATTGAGCAGCGAGCCGATCGAGAACTCCTGCAACGGATTGCCGATCGGCAACACTTCCAGCGGCAGCACGATGCAGTTCACCG
Source organism: Pseudomonadota bacterium (assembly GCA_021815835.1). GTDB lineage: Bacteria > Pseudomonadota > Alphaproteobacteria > Acetobacterales > Acetobacteraceae > JAJZVS01. Next base: position 296 of record JAKAZN010000114.1, on the reverse strand, counting down.
AGCCGATCGCGCAGCTGTCGAACCTGAAGCGCGAATCGGGGTTGGGAACGATCTGACCCGCCCCGGCCGCCCCCTGCCCGGCGAGCCCACTGATCGTGCCGCTGAAATTGGCGCCACCGCCCGCGCTGCCGGCCGGGAACACCACGTTCAGCGCCGCGATGGCGATCGGTCCGGACGCGGTGCCGAGCGCGGCGCCGACCCCATGCAGATCGACGATCAGCCACGTATTCGGCCCGTTCACCCCGGTGCCGCCGAAGGTGACGCTGCCGCCGTTATAGGCGTCGATCCGCAGAATG
>JAKAZN010000113.1 GCA_021815835.1 Pseudomonadota bacterium | reverse complement strand
GGCCGCGACCCAGGCGGCGTCGCGCGCCCGGTGGTCGGGAATGACCGGGGCGAATTCGTCGCCCTCCGGCAGGTCGTTGCCCAGGATCGCGGCATCGATCGCGCCGTCGCGCAGTTGCGACAGCAGACTTTTACCCGGCTCGGCCGGCTGCACGAAGTCCGGATCGTCGAATTCCCCGAGATGGGAGCGGTTCTGCGTGAACCAGCGCAGCTGCCGCACCTCGAGCCCGAAATCCTCGCGCAGCGCGGCGCGCACCCACATGCCCGTGGTCTGCGAATAGGCCCGCACGCCGATCCGCTTGCCGGCGATCTCCGCGCCTTCGATCCGGCCCCGTGCGCGATGATGGATCAGGCAGCCGCGCTGCATCCTGGCCGCCACCACGGTGGGCAGCAGAATCAACGGCGTCCCGGCCTCGACCGCCTGCAAGGCGACCACGATCGCCAGTTCCGAAATATCGTACGCCTGGCGCCGGATCATCGGCGAGAACGCGTCATGGATCGGATCGACCGCGATGAAATCGAACCCGACCTCGGGGCTGGCGACCCGTCCCTGTTTCATCGCCAGGGTGTGGGGGTAGTCGCGCAGCGCCACGGTCAGGCGCACCGGCTCAGACATGGGCGGGCGCCGCCAGCGCGGGATAGATCGCAGCGGCCGTGTCGCCGAGGATCGCGGCGCGATCGGCCGGCGCCAGCCCGGCCAGGGCCGCGCGAGCCGCCTCTGTGATGTCGGCCAGCGTGCCATCGGCGGCGGGAAAATTCGATCCCCACGCGACCCGCGCCGCCCCGAAAGCGTTCAGAAGCGTCGCAAGGAAGTCCGCGACGGTCGATCGTCCCTGCTGCGCGACGGCGATCGTGCGGCTGGTGAGCTTCAGGTACACGCCAGGCTCCGCCGCCAGGCGCAGCAGCGGCTCCGCCCGCGCGTAGGGTGGCCCGTCATCCAGTTGCGGGCGCGCGAGATGATCGAGCAGAACGCGAACGCCAGGGAACCGGCGCAGCAGGTTGCGCAGCATCGGGATACCGTCGATCGTCATCTGCAGGCAGACCGGCACGTCATGGCGCGCGCAGAAGGCCCAGGCAGGATCGCCACGCGGATCGTCCAGCCAGCCGGCCTGCCCCGGCATCGTGCTTCCGGTCGTGAACAGGCGCAGCCCGGACAATCCCCGGTCGAGCCATCGTTGCACCTGATCGACCGCATCGCCGGCCAGCACGTCGACGGAGAATACGCCCACGGTCCGATCGCCATGGGCGGCGACGGTCTCGGCGACATAGGTGTTGTCGTGCCCATAGACCGTGGAGGCCTGCACCACCACGGCCTTATCCACGCCGGCGGCGTCCATCGCGCGCAACAGCCCGTCCGCGTCGACCGGATGAAGCTCGGACCAGGCCGAGCGATGGCCGCCGAGCGGACGCACCGGATGGCGGGCCGGATCCGGCGAGATCACATGCGTGTGGGTATCGATCAGCGCCATGTGCCGCTTCCTTCGCGTGTTTCTCCCGACCAGGTACAGCGCGCGCAGCCCCCCGCGGACATACATAATCTGTGGCGAGGCATAAATTCGTGTTAACCCGAACCGACCTCCACCTGTTGGGCCCGTCCAACGTCCGGTCCGCGAGAGCCGAACATGACATCCGAGATCATCGCGCTGGCTTCCCTGTCGCTGCGCCGATTGCAGATCTTCGACGCCGCGGTCACGGCCGGGTCGGCCGGCGCCGCGGCGCGCGCCCTGGGTCTGTCACAGCCCGCGGTCACGCACGCGCTGACCAGGCTCGAAGCGCAGCTCGGCCACCGGCTGTTGGAGCGCGGCCCGGGCGGCACCGCGGCGACCCCGACCGGGCACCTCCTGCACCGCCGCGTGGCCCGTCTGCGCGGCCAGATCGCGGCAGCACTCGGCGCGGCGCGCGGCGGCGCCGCGGACGGGCAGCGTCAGGCCGGGGCGATGACCGCCGCCCAGGTCCGATGCCATGTCGCCATCGCCGAGCACGGCACGTTCAGCGCCGCGGCGAACGCGCTCGGGCTCTCCCTGCCGGCGCTCCACCGCACCGCCCGCGGGTTCGAGCAACTCGTCGGCGTGCGGCTGTATAGCCACCTGCTGCGCCATGTCGGCGTCACCCCGGCGGGCGAGACGCTGGCCCGCCGCTTGCGCGTCGCGATGACCGAACTGGCTCAGGCGCGCGCGGAGATCGCCGCCGCCGTGGGCCAGGGCGGCGGGCGGATTGCGGTCGGCTGTCTGCCGCTGATGCCCAAGCCTCTGCTGGCGCGCGCCTGCAACGCCGCCCTGGGGCTGCACCCGGATCTGGTCATCGCGCTCACCGAGGATTCCTACGACCATCTGCTGCGGGAGCTGCGGAATGGCCGGATCGATATCGTGATCGGCGCACTGCGCCAGACCGGCGCGACGGATATCAAGGAAGCGCCGCTGTTCGACGACCCTTATGTCGTGCTCGCCCGCGCCGCCCATAAGCTGGCCGGCACGGCACCGAGTGCCGCGGCATTGCGGCGCTGCGACTGGGTCGCCGCCCCCGCCGGCACGCCGCGACGCGCGGCGCTCGAGCGCCTGTTCGCCGGCCGGCCCGCTCCTCGCGTGGTGCTGGAGACCAATTCGGTGACGATGATGCTGGCTGTGCTGGCGCAGAGCGATGTGCTGGCCTTGACCGCACGCTCGCTGGCCGCCGCGGCTTCCGGTACGGCCAATCTGGCGGTGCTGAGCCTGGCCGCCACCGACGCCGGGCGTCGGGTCGGCTACACGATCCGCGCCGACTGGCTGCCAACCGCGGCGCAGGCTGGCTTTCAGGCGAGCCTCGAGCGGCTCGGCGCGGAGCTCCGTCGCGGGGCGGCGACGGGCTGAGACGGGGGCCGAGCAGCCACGGCGGGAGAGCGCCGCTCCCTACACCACCTTGCGCGCGCGCAACGCCGCGATCTCCGCCGCGCCGTAGCCGAGCGTGCCCAGGATCGCATCCGTCTGCGCGCCGGCCTCGGGGGTCGCGGACCGGATCGACCATTCCGATCGGGACAGTTCGATCGGCTGGCCCACCACCTCCACATCGCCAAGCACCGGATGGGGGACATGGCGGGTGATGTTCAGATGTTTCACCTGCGGATCGGCGAACACCTCGTTCATCTGATAGATCGGCCCGCAGGGCACGCCGGCCCCGTTCAGCCGCTCGATCCATGCGGCCGAGGAGCGCGCGCGCGTGACGGCACCGATTGCCTGGTTCAGCCGCGCGCGGTTCTTCGATCGCGCCGCGCCGGTGGCGAAATCCGGGTCCGCGACCAGGCCCGGCGCGTCGATCGCCGCGCAGAGGCGGGCATAGATCTCATCGCCCGCGGCGGCGATGTTGATATGCCCATCGGCGGTCGGGAAGACGCCGGTGGGGATGGAGGTCGGGTGGTCGTTGCCGGCCTGGGGCGGCACCTCATGGCCGATCAGCCAGCGCGCGGCCTGGAAATCCAGCATCGAGATCTGCGCGGCCAGCAGGTTGCTCTGCACCCATTGGCCCTCGCCCGATTGCTCGCGCTCCAGCAGCGCGATCAGGATGCCCATGGCGCAGAAAATCCCCGCCGTGAGATCGGCCACGGGGATGCCGACGCGGACCGGCCCCTGGCCGGGCAGGCCGGTGATCGACATCAGCCCACCCATGCCCTGGGCGATCTGGTCGAAGCCCGGACGGTCGCGATAGGGGCCGTCCTGGCCGAAGCCGGAGATCGAGGCATAGACCAGCCGCTTGTTGATCTTGCGCAGCGATTCGTAGTCGATCCCCAGGCGGAACTTCACGTCGGGGCGGAAATTCTCCACCAGCACGTCCGCGCCGGCGACGAGCTTGCGGAGGATCTCGGCACCCTCGGGCGCTTTCAGATTCAGGGTCAGGCTTTGCTTGTTGCGGTGCAGGTTCTGGAAATCCGGGCCGTGGCGTTCGCCGCCCAGGCCGCCATCGCCGCCGGGGGATTCGATCTTGACGACCTCCGCCCCCCAATCGGCGAGCTGGCGCACCGCGGTGGGGCCGGCGCGCACGCGGGTGAGATCGAGCACCTTGAAGCGGGCGAGCGGGCCGGCGGGCGGTTCAGTCATGGGGACGATCCTCCGATCATGGTCGCGCGCAGTTTCCGGCACGCGGCAGGGGACGACAAGGGGGCAAACTACAACCGAAGATTGTGCTTGTTACCCGCACGATTATTTGTTGCAGGGATTTGACACAGGACGCTGGCGCGGGCTGGGCACGGGGCGTAAACGGGGAGTGATACCAACGGCGGAATCCATGGCCGCGACCGCTTCACCCCGCACCGCAACGATCCTCCTGGTGGATGACGATCCCGAGGTGCGGGAAATCGTTGCAGATATCTTGATCGATTATGGCCACCGCGTGCTCGCCGCCGATGGCGGCACCTCGGCACTGCGGCTGCTCGAGGACACGCCGGAGATCGAACTGATGATCACCGACGTGCGGATGCCCGATATCTCCGGCCTGGAACTCGCCGCGCGCGCGCGCCGGGCGCGGGACGGCATCCGGATCATCCTGATCTCGGGCTATTTCCTGGCCCAGGACGTGGGGATGCGCGTGTTGCTCAAACCGTTCCGGATGGGGGACCTGCAGGACGCGGTGCAGGCCGAGCTTTCCGCCTAGGTCCCGCCCGCCTATTCCTTGGGCGCGGTCCGCGCGAGCGCCGGCGCCGCGCCGATCCGCGCGAACCAGGCGGCAAGCCGCGGATGGGCCGCCCGCCAGGGTTCGGCAGCAAAACGGAAATCGAGATAGCCAAGCCCGCAGGCCACCGCGATCGTGCCGATATCCAGGCCCTCGCCGGGAAGGGCGGCTTCCAACATGCCCAGGGTGCGGGTGACGGCGTCACCCATGCGCGCGATCGCGGCGTCGCGGGCGGCCTCCTTCGGGCGCGCCTGCTCCATCCGGCGCGGGACGGAGGCGTCCAGGATGCCGTCGCCCATCGCCTGCAGCACGAGCGCCCGCCAGCGCGCGGGACCGGGCGCGGGGAACAGCTTCGGCTCGGAGCCCTGGCTGTCGAGGTATTCGCAGATCACCGGACTGTCGAACAGCGCGACACCGTCATCGGTGAGCAGGCACGGGACCTTCGATAGCGGGTTGGCCGCGATCAGCCCGGGCGGGGATTGATGCGGGTTGGTCGGCACCGTCTCGATCCGGCCGTCGAGGCCGCGCAGCATCGCGCAAACCATGACCTTGCGGACATAGGGACTGGTCGGGGAGTAGAAAAGTTTCACGTGGATATTTCCCTGGAACGGTTCAGAACTTGTCCTTGGCCGCGCGCAACGCGGCAAAGGCCGCGACATCCGGGGCGCGGAGGAACGGATTGGCGGCGCGCTCGGAGCCCATGGTGGACGGCACCGTGGGCTGGCCCGCCGCGCGCTGGGCGGCGGCCTCGGCCACGCGGGCTCGCAGGGCGGCATTGTCGGGCGCGACGCTCAGGGCGAATCTTGCGTTGCTTTCGGTGTATTCGTGCCCGCAGCAGACCAGGGTTTCGTCCGGCAACGCCTTCAATTTTTCGAGCGAGGCGAACATCTCCGCCGCGTTGCCCTCGATCAGCCGCCCGCAGCCGAGCGAGAACAGCGTATCGCCCGACAGCAGCACCGCGCCGTCGGCGAAGAAGAAATTGATCTGCCCGCGGGTATGGCCGGGGGTGTCGATCACGCGCGCGCTGGCCGCGCCCAGCGGCACCGTATCGGCCTCGGTCACCGCGCGATCGAGCCGGGGCAGCCGATGCGCATCCGCCGCCGCGCCCACGACCGGCGCGCCGAAACGATCGCGCACCGCATCGGTGCCGGCGACGTGGTCGGCGTGGTGGTGGGTGAGCAGGATCAGGTCGAGCCGCCCGCCGGCCGCCTCGATCGCGGCGATCACGGGGGCGGGATCGGCGGGATCGACGATCGCGGTGGCCCCGGTCGCGCTGTCGCGCAGCAACCAGGCATAGTTGTCCTTGAGGATGGCGACCGAGGTGGCGATGATGCTCATGGCGCCGATGTAGCATCACGCGGAGCGCGGGGCCAGACCGGCCCCTGGCGTCGTGCCGGGCGGGCCTGTATCACGCGGGGATTGCGGAGAGCCCCCATGCCGGACGTCAAACCCCGCGTCGCGCTGTTCGTCACCTGCCTCGTCGATCTGCACCGCCCGAGCGTCGGCTTCGCCGCGATCCGGCTGCTGGAAGCGGCGGGCTGCCAGGTGGAGGTGCCGCGCGCGCAGACCTGCTGCGGCCAGCCGGCCTATAATTCCGGCGATCGCACCACCGCGCGCACGCTCGCCGCCGGCCTGCTCGATGCGTTCGGCGGCTATGATTACGTGGTGGTGCCGTCGGGATCCTGCGGCGGCATGCTGCGGCATCATCTGCCGCATCTGTTCGAGGACGATCCCAATCTGCGCGCCCGCGCCGACGCGCTGGGCGCGCGCACATACGAGCTGATCGGATTCCTGGTCGATGTGATGAAGATGGAAACCCCGCCCGGGCGCTGGACCGGTGGGGCTGTGACCTATCACGAC
>JAKAZN010000112.1 GCA_021815835.1 Pseudomonadota bacterium | reverse complement strand
CAGCCGCGAGGCGGTGGATTTGCCGGCCCCGGTCGGCCCGACGATCGCAAGCTTGCGCCCGGCCGGAATCGTCAGGTCGAGGCCCTTCAGGATTTCCCGGTCGGGACGATAGCCGAAGCGCACGCCCTCGAAACGGACCTCGCCGGCGGGGCGTCCGGCCGGCCGGGCGAGCGGACGCGCGTCCGGCCGGTCGGCGATCTCGGCGGAGACGGTCAGGAGCGTGAACATCTGCTCCATATCGACCAGTCCCTGCTTGATCTCCCGATAGACGAAGCCCAGGAAATTGAGCGGCTGATAGAGCTGCATCAGGTAGGTGTTCACGACCACGAACTTGCCGACCGTCATGTGCCCCGCGGCAACCCCACGCGCGGCCAGCAGCATGATCCCGGAGAGGCCGATAGCAATGATGAACGCTTGGCCCAGGTTGAGCATGTTGAGCGAGACCTGGCTGCGCACCGCGGCTTTTTCATAGGATGCGAGCGAGGTGTCGAAGCGCGCCGCCTCGTGCGCCTCGTTGCCGAAATACTTCACGGTTTCGTAGTTCAGCAGGCTATCGACCGAGCGCGTCCGCGCCTCGGTGTCGCTGTCGTTCATGCGCCGGCGGATGCGCACGCGCATGTTGGTGAAGCCCAGCGTGAAGCCCAGGTAGATGGTGACCGCGACGAAGGTCAGGGCGGCGAAGCGCCAGTCGAACATCCGCCAGAGGATGGCGGTGACCATCAGCACCTCGAACACGGTCGGCACGATGTTGAACACCGCGAGCCGCAGGACGGATTGGATGCCCAGGGTGCCGCGGTCGATGGCGCGCGCCAGGCCGCCGGTCTGGCGGTCCATGTGGAACCGCAGCGAGAGCGCGTGCAGATGGCGGAAGGTCTGCAAGCCGACGCGGCGGGTAGCGCGCTGCTGCACGGCGGCGAACACCGCGTCCCGCATTTCGGCGAAACCCGACGAGGCGATGCGGAGCAGGCCGTAGCCCAGGATCAGCGCGACCGGGACGGCGGCGACCGCGGCCGCCCCTTTCGGGGCCAACGCATCGACCGCGCGGCCATAGACGACCGGGAGCAGCACGGTGGCCAGCTTCGCCGCGACCAGGAACAGCATTGCGATTGACACGCGCAGCCGGGCGCCCACGTCATCGCGGGGCCAGAGATAGGGCAGCAGCGAGCGGATCGTCCGCCAGTGCGAGCGGCTTGGCGCGGACGGGGCCGCAGATGAAGGACGTGACATGAACCTGCATGTGGCACCGGATGCATCGGATGCAAAGGCGGCGCGGGCAGATCCCGACGGGCTGTTGCGCCATATCCGCGCCTGTCGCGGGGCGGTGCCGCCGCGCGGGCGGTTGCCGTTCCGGCTGGGGGCGGCGGTGGTGGGCTGGATCACGCCCGGGTTCGCCGCCGTGCTGGCCGGCGTTCCGGGGATGGCCGCCGCGCAGGACGGCGTACGGCTGGACGCGCCGGAGCGGCTGGAGGGGATCGCGGCCGATCTCGCCGCCGCGGGACATCTTCGCTGGCGGCGGGAGGCGTTCGACGTGCGGGCCGAGCCGGACGGCCCCGTGCTCGCGCGGATCGATCGCGGGGCGCTGCCGGTGTTCGGGATCGGCGCGGTGGGCGTGCACGTGAACGGGCTGGTGGAGACGGCCGCCGGGTCGAGGCTGTGGGTGGCGCGGCGGGCGGCGAACAAGAGTCTCGATCCGGGAAAACTCGATCATATCGTCGCCGGCGGCGTGCCGGCGGGGCTGACGCCGGCCGAGACCTTGGTCAAGGAGGCGGCGGAGGAGGCGGCGATCCCGGCGGCGCTGGCGGGGATGGCGGTGCCGGTCGGGCGGTTCGATTACGCGATGGAGCGGCCGGAGGGGCTGCGGCGGGACCGCATCCTGGCCTACGATTTGGTCCTGCCCGAGGGGTTCGTTCCGCGCGCGGCGGATGGGGAGGTGGCGGGATTCGAGCTCTGGCCGCTGGCGCGCGCGCTGGCGGCGGTGCGCGCGACCGAGGATTTCAAGTTCAACGTGAATCTGGTGCTGATCGATTTGTTTCTGCGCCGGGGGATGGTGCCGGCGGCGGAGGCGGGGGTGCTGCGGGCGGCGCTGGGATAGGGCGGGTCGTCGGTTGAGCCGGATGAAGTTGCCGACGAGGTTGACGGCGGTGAGCATTTCACGGGCCTGCCCACCCGTTGGAAGCAGGTCCCTGTATGCGGTCTTGTTATGGCAGGCATGACCAGGCCAGCGACGCCGGATTGAAGGCGAGATGTGCCGGCGTGCCGGGGCGCCGGGGCTGGCGCGGCGGCTACCGGCGGGTATAGTGCGCGCCGCACGGATCATCCGGGGAGAGAGACTGATGAGTTTGAACGGGGCGGCGTATATCGCCGGCGCCTACGAGCACCCCACCCGCAAGGCCACCGACAAATCGGTGGCCCTGCTGCACGCGGAGTGCGCGATCGGAGCGCTGGAGGACGCAGGGCTGAGCAAATCCGACGTCGATGGGTATTTCTGTGCCGGCGACGCGCCGGGCATGGGTCCCATCTCGATGGTGGACTACCTCAATCTGAAGGTTCGCCACATGGACGCGACCGATATCGGCGGGTCGTCCTACCTGCTGCATGTCGCGCACGCCGCCGAGGCGATCGCCGCCGGGCGCTGCAACGTGGCGCTGATCACGCTCGCCGGCCGGCCGCGCAGCGAGGGCATGGCCACCGGCACCACCCCGCGCGCGGGCAATGTCGCGCAGCCGGATGTGCAGTTCGAGTATCCGTACGGCCCGACCGTGGTGAACGTGTACGCGATGGTCGCGCAGCGTCACATGCACGAATACGGCACCACGTCCGAACAGCTCGCCTGGATCAAGGTCGCGGCCTCGCACCACGCGCAGTATAATCCGCATGCGATGCTGCGCGACGTGGTGACGGTGGAGGACGTGGTGAAATCGCCCGTCGTCGCCTCCCCGCTGCATCGGCTGGATTGCTGCGTCATCAGCGATGGCGGCGGCGCGCTGCTGGTGGTGCGCCCCGAGATCGCGGCCAGCCTGAAGCGGCCGAAGGTGAAGGTGATCGGCATGGGCGAGGCGCCGAAGGGCCAGATGGGCGGCAACGTCGATCTGACCTATTCCGGCGCGCGCTTCTCGGGCGCGGCGGCGTTCGAGATGGCGAAGGTGAAGCCGGGCGATATCAAGTATGCGTCGATCTATGACAGCTTCACCATCACGGTGCTGGTGCAGATCGAGGACCTGGGCTTCTGCGAGAAGGGCAAGGGCGGCGCGTTCGTGGCCGACGGCAACCTGATCTCCGGCGTGGGCAGGCTGCCGTTCAACACCGATGGCGGCGGGCTCTGCAACAACCACCCGGCCAATCGCGGCGGCATCACCAAGGTCATCGAGGCGGTGCGCCAGCTGCGCGGCGAGGCACATCCCAAGGTGCAGGTCGCCAATTGCGATCTGGCGGTCGCGCATGGCACGGGCGGGCTGCTCGGCACGCGGCACGGTTCGGCGACGTTGATCATGGAGCGGGAGTGAGGATCATGGCCTATCAGCAGCGCAAGATCCCGTTCGCGGGCGCAATCGATTCCAATCCCGAGACCAAGCCGTTCTTCGAGGGCTGCGCCGCGGGCGTGCTGAAAGTCCCGCATTGCGCCGGCTGCGGCAAGGCGCACTGGTATCCGCGCGGCGTCTGTCCGCATTGCATGAGCCAGAACCTGTCCTGGAGGGATGCCTCCGGCCAGGGCACGATCTATTCGTTCAGTGTGATGAAGCGGGCGGAAGTCCCGTACTGCATCGCCTATGTCACGCTGGCGGAAGGCCCGACGGTGCTCACCAACATCGTTGACTGCGACCTCGATACGGTGCGCATCGGCCAGAAAGTGGCGCTGCGTTTCGTTCCTACCGAGGGCGGGCCGCCGATGCCGATGTTCACGCCCGCCTGATCGCCGGGCTGGATCCGTCCCCGGCGAGACCCGTCGGGGACGGCGACTTTTCCGTGCGTCTCCCAAAGGAAATCATCCCATGAAGCTGACCAGACGGACCCTGATGGGCGCCGGCGCCACTGCGCTCGCGCTCCCGGCCACCCTTGCCCGCGCCGCCGCCCGCCCGAAGATCAAGCTCGGCGTGCTGGTCGATATGTCCGGCCCCTATCGCGACGACACCGGTCCCGTTTCAGTCGCCTGCGTGCGCCAGGCGGCGCAGGATTTCGGCGCCTCGCACAAGGGGTTCGATATCGAGGTGATCGGCGGCGACCACCAGAACAAGCCCGACGTGGGCGCTTCGATCGCGCGGCAGTGGTATGACCAGCAGGGCGTGGACGCCATCATCGACGTGCCGAACTCGGCCGTCGGCCTCGCGGTCAACACCATCACGCGGCAGAAGAACAAGGTCTATCTGAACTCGGGCGCCGGCGTGTCCCTGCTGTTCGGCAAGGATTGCTCGCCCAACACGATCGACTGGACCTACGACACCTGGATGCTGGCCCATTCCACCGGCGGCGAGATGGTGAAACAAGGCGGCGATACGTGGTACTTCCTCACCGCCAACTACGTGTTCGGCCATATCCTGGAAAGCGACACCACCGCGCTCATCAAGGCCGCCGGTGGGAAGGTGATGGGCACGGCACGCTATCCGTTCCCGGAAACATCGGATTTTTCCAGCTTCCTCCTGCAGGCCGCCGCTTCCGGAGCCAAGGTCCTGGGGCTGGCGAACGCCGGCGGCGACACCCAGAACTGCATCAAGCAGGCGCACGAATTCGGCATCGGCAAGAAGATGCGGATCGCGGCGATGCTGATCGAAAGCAACGATATCCGCGCGCTCGGGCTCGAAACCGCGCAGGGCATCTACTACACTGAATCCTATTACTGGGACGCCAACCCGTCCACGCGCGCCTGGAACGCGCGCATCAGCCCGAAACTGCCGGGGCATGTCTATCCCAACCAGGGCCAGGCCGGCGATTACGGCGTGACCCTGCACTACCTGAAAGCGGTTGCGGCGATGGGGGTGAAGGCGGCGAAGGCCAGCGGGCGCGACGCGGTGGTACGGATGAAGGCGATGCCGACGGACGATCCGTGCTTCGGCCCGGGCCAGATCCGCGAGGACGGCCGCGCGCTGCATCCGGTCTATCTGTTGCAGGCGAAAGCGCCGGCCGAGAGCAAAAGCTCCTGGGACGTCGCCAGGATCGCGCACATCACGCCGATGGATCAGGCGTGGCGGCCGATGAGCGAAGGCGGTTGCCCGCTGGTAAAGAGCTGATTCCAGCCCGCGGGGCCGGGCAGATGCCCGGCCTCGCGGCGCGGATCAGACGTGAAAGCTCTCACCGCAGCCGCAGCGGCCTTTTTCGTTCGGATTGACGAAGGTGAAGCCCGAGGAGAGCGTGCCCACCGCGTAGTCCATCACGGTGCCGATCAGGAACAGGCTGGCGCGGCGATCGACCAGCACGGTCAGACCCTTGTCGGTCACCACCTCGTCGCCGGGGCCGGCCGCGTCGGTCCAGGACATGTCGTAGGACATCCCCGAGCAGCCCTTGGTGTTCACGCCGATGCGCAGCAGGCGGCCTTGCTCGCCTTTCGCATAGAGCGCGCGCAGGCGCTCGGCCGCGGCGTCGGTGAGCGTCATCAGCGGCGGCAAGGGGCGGGCGGGGCGGCGAGTCTGGGTGGTCGTGCTCATGGCTTCTTCCGATATGGGCTCGCTCAGAACATGTTCAATTGCAGGCGGGCTTCCTCGCTCATCCGGCTCGGTTCCCAGGGCGGGTCCCAGACGGTTTCGACCGTCACGTCGGCGACGCCGGCGATGGCGAGCACCGCGTCGCGCACCTGCTCGGGCAGTTCCTGCGCGCTCGGGCATGCGGGCGCGGTGAGGGTCATTTCCACCTTCACCTTGTTGTCGTCGTCGATCTCGATCGCGTAGATCAGGCCGAGTTCATAGATGTTGACCGGGATTTCCGGGTCATAGACGGTCGCGATCGCCTCGATGACCGCGGATTCGGAGGGTTTGGGCGCGACCTCCCCGCCAGGGGTCCAGGTGCCGTGCGGACTGGGGGTCAGGTCATTCACTGCTGGCCTCCTTCGCGCCATCCAGCGCGGCGATCAGCGCGTGCCAGGGGAGCGTGGCGCATTTCACGCGCGATGGATATTCGTGCACCCCCGCCAACGGCGCGAGCCGTTCCAAGGGTTCGGCCAGGGAAGCCTCGCAGGCCGGGCAGGCGCCGGTGCGCGCCATGTCGCGGAACGAAGCGAACAGCGCGCGCGCGTCGGCCGGCGCGCGCCCCGCGATCGTTTCGGCCATGAGATCGGCCGAGGCGATACTGATCGCGCAGCCGCGGGCCTCGAACCCGGTCTCGGCGATGGTGCCGTCGGCCGCGTGCCGGACGAACACCTCCACCCGGTCGCCGCACATCGGGTTGTCGCCCTTGGCCGACGCGTCGAAGACGGCCAGCCGGTGGCCGTGGCGCGGACGGCGGCCGTGATCGAGGATCACGTCCTGGTAGAGATCGCGCAGGTCCGCCAGATCGCCGCTCATGGCGCCATCTTCATGCGAAGAACTCCCGCACC
>JAKAZN010000111.1 GCA_021815835.1 Pseudomonadota bacterium | reverse complement strand
CCGAAAAATGCCCCTGGGAACACCCCTGGGAACTCCCCCGGTGGCGGCTATTCCGAGCGCCTGGTCGAAACCGCCGTCGCCGTCGCGCGCCTGACGGCCCCGCAGATCGACGCGCTGATCGCGGCCGGCGACTGGCAGGGCAAGGCGGGCGGCTACGCGATCCAGGGCGCGGCGGCGAGCGTGATCCGCTTCCTCTCCGGCAGCTGGTCCGGCGTCGTCGGCCTGCCGCTGTTCGAGACCGCGCAATTGCTGCGCGGGCGCGGCTGGACCGTCCCGTGAGCCTGCGCATCCACGTCGCCGGCACGCCCGGGCAGGCGCGGGTGGCGGTGCTGCGCGACGGCGCGCTGGAGGACTACGCCATCTGGCGGCAAGGCGCGCCGGACGGCGTGGGCGACATCCATCGCGGCCGCGTCCGCGCGATCGTGCCGGCGATGGCGGGCGCCTTCGTCGCCTTGGCGGGCGCGGAGGGTTTCCTGCCCGACACCGCCGGCGCCGCCGGCCGCGGCGTGGGGGACGCGGTGCTGGTCCGCGTGGTCCGCGCCGCGCTGGGCGGCAAGGGGCCACGGCTCGCGGCGGCCGACGCGGCGGGGCTGGCGGCCGCCGGCCCGCCGGCGCTGCTGCGCGCGGGTCCGAACCCGGTGGAACGGCTGGCGGCGCTCTACCCGGATGCGGAGATCGGGATCGACGACCCCGCGCTGCGCGCCGCGCTGCGCCCGGTGCTGGGCGCGCGAGCGGTCGCCGCCGCGCGCTTCGACGACACGCTGGAAGCGGAAATCGAAGCGCTGGCGGCGACCATGGTCGCGCTTCCCGGCGGTGGCGCGCTGCACATCCATCCCACGCCGGCGCTTTGCGCGATCGACATCGACACCGGCGCGGCGAGCGGGGCGCGCGCATCGAAGCCCGCCGCGCAGCTCGCGCTGAACCTTGCCGCGCTGGCGGAGCTTGCGCGCCAGATCCGGCTGCGCAACCTCGGCGGCGCGATCCTGGTCGATTTCGCGGGGATGGCGGTGCGCCGGCGCCCCATGCTCGCCGAGCCGCTCGCGGCGGCGCTCGCGGCCGATCCGTTGCGCCCCCGGCTGCTGGGATTCACGCAGCTGGGCCTGGCGGAAATCCTGCGCCCCGTGGTGCATCCGCCGCTGCACGAGGTGCTGGCCGGACCGCACGCCGCCGGGCTCGCCGCGCTGGCCGCGCTGGCGCGCGACTGCGCCGCGCGGCCGGCGTTGCGCCCGGTGCTGCGCGCGGCGCCGGATATCGTTTCGGCCTTGCACGGTGACGGGGCGGCCCTGGCGGCATTCGCGCGCGCGACCGGACGGGCGCTGGAGCTGCGGGCCGATCCGACCATTACAGGATGGGCAAGCGCCGGCGAAGGGTGATCGCTCCGGCCGGTCTCACCCCACCCCCGGCCGCACCTCCTCGCACAACAACCGCAGCGCGCGCAGCACCCCCTCATGCGGCACCCGCCCGCCGCAATCGAGCTCGGCCAAAATCCCGTCCATCCCCAGTTCGTCGCGCACCTCCCGCAGCCGCGCCGCGACATGGGCCGGCGTGCCGATCAACACCAGACCGCGCCGCGCTTCCTCATACGTCATCCGCCCCAGCACTTCGGCCTGCCGCGCCCGCTCCGCCGCCTCGGCCACACCCGCCCGGCGGGAGGAATCGGCGAGCAGCGCGCCCTGGGCGCGGTAGTAGTGGATCAGGCTCGCCTCCGCCTCCTCCCGCGCCTGGGCCTCGGTGGCGGCCAGATAGGCGGGGAAGCGCAGATAGACCTGGCCCCGGCCGGGATGGCCGGCGTCCCGCCAGGCCGCGCGATAGGCGGCGATCATGGGCGCGAGGTGGCTCGCCGGTTCGTGGCGGACGCCGACGAAGATCGGGAATCCCTGCCGCCCGATCGCGGCACACGTACCCGGGCTGGTCGCGGCGGCGCGGATCGGCGGGCCGCCCGGGCGATACGGGCGCGGCACGACCGTCACGGAGTCGAACCGGTAATACTTGCCCTCGTGCGACAGGGTTTCCTCGGCCCAGGCGGCGCGCAGAACCTCCAGCACCTCGACGAAGCGCTCGCGGCTTTCGGCGTAGGGCACGCCATAGGCCTCATAAGTGCGCGCCACGCCGCTGCGGCCCACGCCCAGGATCAGCCGGCCGCGGCTGATCTGGTCGATCGTCGCCGTTTCTTCCGCCAGCCGCAGCGGATGACACAGCGGCAGCACCTGCACGCCGATGCCGATCTTCAGCCGCTCGGTCCGCGCCGCCGCCGCCGCGGCCAGACAGAGCGGCGCGGAGGCCACGGATCGTTCCGGATCGAAATGCAGTTCCGCCAGCCAGGCGACATCCAGCCCCCAGCGTTCGGCGCCGTCGATCAGTTCGAAGCCATGCGCGAAGGCATCCGCGTCCCCGCCCGCGCCGCGCGCGGGGAACTCGTGGAAGATGCCGAATTCCATGGGACCGTGCCTCCGCTTGTTCGATGTCGCTTTGCGGGGCAGTCTGGGGCGGAAGCGGTCGCGGCGCAACGCGGCCCGACATGAAGGAAACCAAGGCAATGGAAAAGCGCAGGCTGGGCCGCTCGGCCCTCACGCTCGCTCCGCTCGCGTTCGGCGCCAATGTGTTCGGCTGGACCGCGGACCAGGCGATGTCGTTCCGGCTGCTGGACGGCTTCGTCGCCGCGGGGTTCGATTTCATCGACACGGCGGATGTGTATTCCCGCTTCCATCCGGGCAATGCGGGCGGCGAGTCGGAGACCATCATCGGCGCATGGCTCGCCGCGCGCGGCGGGCGCGATCGCGTCGTGATCGCCAGCAAATGCGGGATCGAGATGGGGCCGGGCATGAAGGGCCTGTCGCGCGCCTATATCATGCGGGCGGTCGATGCGTCGCTGCGACGTTTGCAAACGGACTATATCGACCTCTATCAGGCCCATCGCGACGATCCGGACACGCCGCTCGAGGAAACGCTCGGCGCCTTCGCCGACCTGATCAAATCGGGCAAGGTGCGCGCGATCGGCGCGTCCAACTATTCCGCCGCGCGGCTGGAAGAAGCGCTCGCGACCAGCGCCAGGCTGGGCCTGCCGCGCTTCGAGAGCCTGCAACCGCTGTACAACCTGGTGGAACGCGACGGCTTCGAGGGCGCGCTGGAAGATTTGTGCCTGCGCGAACAGATCGGCGTGATCCCGTACTATTCCCTCGCCAGCGGCTTCCTGACCGGCAAATACCGCTCCGAGGCCGACATGGCGGGCCGCACCCGCGGCACGCGGGCGGGCAAGTACCTCACGCCGAAGGGCCTGCGCACCCTGGCCGCGCTCGATGCGGTTGCCGAGCGCACCGGCGCCAGGCCCGGCCAGGTCGCGCTCGCCTGGCTGATCGCGCGGCCTTCCATCACCGCGCCGATCGCGAGCGCGACCAACCCCGAGCAGCTCGCCGAGCTCGTCGCCGCGCCGGAGGTCCGGCTGGACGCGGCGGCGATCGCTGCCATCGACGCGGCCAGCCGATGAGTGCCGCCGATCTGCTCGCGGGTTTCACCCATCGCCGCATCGCGACCTCGGGGGCCGAGATCAACCTCGCGGTGGGCGGGTCCGGGCCGCCGCTGCTGTTGCTGCACGGCAATCCGCTCAGCCACGTGTCCTGGCACAAGGTCGCGCCCGATCTCGCGCGCGATTTCACCGTGGTCGCGATCGACCTGCGCGGCTACGGCGACAGTTCGAAGCCCCCGGGCGGGGCCGATCACGCCGCCTACAGCTTCCGCGCGATGGCGCTGGACGGGATCGAGGTGATGGCCGCGCTCGGCTTTCCCCGCTTCGCCGTGGCCGGGCACGATCGCGGCGCGCGCGTGGCGTTCCGCATGGCGCTCGATCATCCCGATGCCGTCGCCCGCGTCGCGTTCCTCGATATCGTGCCGACGCATCACGTGTTGAGCAATCCGCCGCTGGGCTGGGCGCGCGAATCCTATCACTGGTTCTTCCTCGCCCAGAAGGAACCCTATCCGGAACGGCTGATCTGCGCCGACCTCGATTATTACATCCAGTACAAGCTGAACAAGCAGGGCGTGGGTCTGGAGATCTTCTCGCCCGGCGCGATGGCGGAGTACATCCGCTGCACCACGCCCGAACAGATCCACGCGGTGTGCGAGGATTACCGCGCCACCCTGACGCTCGATTTCGACATGGACCGCGCCGATTTCGGCCGCCGGCGGATCGGCTGTCCGGCGCTGCTGCTGTGGGGCGACAACAGCCATGTAGGGCGGCATTTCCGCCCGCTGGAGGCGTGGGCGCCGTGGCTCGCCGATTTCCGCGGCGGGGCGATCCCGACCGGGCATTACCCGGCCGAGCATCGGCCCGACCTGGTATTGTCGGAATTCCGGAATTTCTTCGCCGGCTAGTGGTCCGATGCCAACGCCTGCTTCCGGGCGCTGGCTGAATCGGCCCACAAAATCAAGCTAGTGCTCTGACGCATGCTGATCTATCCGAATGAGTCAGAGCACCAGGCCGCGCTACTCCAGCACATGGATCACCCGGCTCGCGATCCACTCCTTCGTCTTCGCCCCGTAGGCGGCCATGTGCGGGGAGGCGGCGTGCGCGGCGAGTGCCGCCTTGCTCTCCCATTTCTCGATCACGACGAAGGTGTCGGGGCCGAATTTCGTCTGGAACCCCCCCATGCCCTCGGCGTCGATCGCGGGGCCGTATTCGATGCAGCCCTGCTCGGCGTGCACGGCCGGCATGTTGGCGCGGAAGGCGGTCAGGATGTGCTCCCGCTGGCCGGGCTTGGCGGTGATGATGGCAAGGACGTGGATCATGCGGGCTTCCTCCGATTATCGAACCCGCGCAGGCTAGCGCCGAACCCGCCGGACGCCAAAACCGCGCCGTGACTTCGCCACAAGGCCACCCTATCTCCGGGCGGTCATCGTCCCCGGAACCCGCGCCTTGCCCCGCCCCATCCTGCTCCTTCCCCTGCTGCTCGCGCTCGCCGCGTGCAGCCGCAGCTACTCCCCCGACACCTACGCCGCGGGCGCGGCGCAACAGGCGGCGAAGGTGGAGCGCGGGATCATCGTCGGCGCGCGCGCGGTCGTGATCACCCCCACCGGCACGGTGGGCGCGGTCAGCGGCGCGGCGGCGGGCGGGGTGGCGGGATCGCAGACGCCGGGCGGCGGGCTTGCCTCGGCGTTCGGTGCGATCGGCGGCTCGCTGGTGGGCGGCCTGGTCGGCACCGCGACCGAGCAGACCACTTCCGACACCAAGGGCTGGGAATACATCGTCCAGGAGCCGGACGGGCACCTCGTTTCCGTCACCCAGACGGACAAGCTGGCGCTGCCGATCGGGCTGCACGTGCTGGTGATCGCCGGCAAGCAGGCGCGCATCGTGCCCGACTACACGGTCCGGGTGCCAGGGGATGCCCGTGGCGCCGGCAAACCCGCGAAACCAGCGCCCGACCTCGCCGCGGCGCCGATCTATGTCACGCCGCTGAACCCCGATTCCGCGCCCCCGAAGCCGCAACCCTTGCCAAGCCAGCCTACCAGCAAGTAGCACCCCGCCCGTCCCCCCGACGGAGACGGCGATGACGGATGTCCAATCGGTGTTCCAGCGCGGCCTCGACGCGCCCGTTTCCGGGCCGCACCGGCGGGGGTCCGCGCGCGTGGCGGTGATCGGCGCCGGGGCGGCCGGCATCTGCGCGGCCAAATATCTGCTGGCGGCGGGGTTCGACGTGACGGTCTTCGAGCTCGGCAGCCGGGTCGGCGGCATGTGGTGGTACGGCAACGACAGCGGCCGATCCTCGGCCTATCGCACCCTGCACATCAACACCTCGCGCGGCGTCACGCGCTTCAGCGACCTCGATTTCGACGACGCCACCCAGCCCTTTCCCGACCATTACGATATGCATCGATATCTGGAGGCCTACGCGGACCATTTCGCCGTCACCCCGCGCATCCGCTTCCGCACCCGCGTCACCGCGCTGCGCCCGGCTCTTGTCCCGGGGGCCGGCGCTCCAGCCTGGGACGTGACCACCGATCCTGGCGGGACCGAACGCTTCGACGCGGTGATCGTCGCCACCGGCCATCTCAGCGCGCCGCTCGACGTGCCGATGTTCGCGGCCTTCGGCGGCGAGTACCTGCATTCGCATCACTACCGCGAGCCGGAGCCGTATGTCGGCAAGCGGGTCTGCGTCATCGGCGTCGGCAATTCCGCCTGCGACATCGCCTCCGATCTGTGTGTCACGTCGGCGCGCACGGTGCTGGTGGCGCGCTCGGGGGCGATCATCCTGCCCAAGCTGATGTTCGGCCGCGCCTTCACCGATATCACGGCGAAGATCCAGCGCCCCTGGATCCCCCGCGCGATCCGCCAGCGCATCACCCGGTTCCTGGCCTGGCTCGCGCATGGCGACATCACGAAGCTCGGCTTCAAGCCGCCGGCGGAACTGGTGCACACCACCTCCAACGCGACGGTGGTGACCGATATCGCCTATCGCCGCATCGCCGTGAAACAGGGGATCGAGGCGGTGGAGGGACGGCGTATTCGTTTCTCCGACGGCACGGTGGAGGAATTCGATACGCTGATCGCCGC
>JAKAZN010000110.1 GCA_021815835.1 Pseudomonadota bacterium | reverse complement strand
TTGCGCGGACCGGCCTTCTTCTTCGCGGCGACCTTGCGGGTGCCGGTCTTCTTCGCGGCAGCCTTGCGCGTGCCGGTCTTCTTGGCGGCAGCCTTGCGGGTGCCGGTCTTCTTTGCGGCGGCCTTGCGTCCGCCGGCCTTACGGGTTCCCGCGCGCATCGCCATCGGCTGGGCGCGTTTGGTTTCCGTGCTGCTTTCCTCGGTGCTCACCGGAGCGATCTCCTTATGAAGCCGTGATTTATGGTGTCGAGACGGCGACGGTTCGACACCGGGATCGCCGTTCGTCGCGGGCGGGATTGGCATCCGAACCCAGGACAGAGGCGCGGCGATCGCGGGGCGTCACACGGGACTTGCTGTGTCCGCGTGCCAGGTCCGCGCGGCCCGGAACCCGGACGCCCACCGCACGCGCACCGTGTGCGTCGCGACGATAGTTCCGGAGTGCCCGACCGAGGCAGCTTCCCATGGACCGTCCTTTCTTTGCACATGCAGCGGAGACTCGATGCGACTCGCATTCGAATCGTGCGTTTGCATGTCGAATCCGCTATCCGCGAGTCGCGGCGCGATGTCAACAAAAAGCAATCGAAAATTCGCAGTGGGGCCGGAAAAAACTTCGCGCCTGTGACGGCGTTGCCGCGTTGCGCGCCGCGACGGCGTGTTCGCCGCCGCGGCGCGCGCCGATCAGCCGCGTTCGGCGAGCGGGATGAAGCGCAGATCCTCGGGGCCGACATAGTTCGCCGTGGGGCGGATGATCTTGCCGTCCACCCGCTGTTCGATCACGTGCGCCGCCCAGCCGGAGGTCCGCGAGATCACGAACAGCGGCGTGAACATCGCCGTCGGCACGCCCAGCATGTGGTAGGAGACGGCGCTGTACCAGTCGAGGTTGGCGAACATCTTCTTCGCCTGGCCCATCACCGTCTCGATCCGCTCGGCGATGGCGAACATCTTCATCGACCCGGCCTCGGCCGACAGGTGCCGCGCCACCTCCTTGATGATCTTGTTGCGCGGGTCGGCGATCGTATAGACCGGATGGCCGAAGCCGATCACGACTTCCTTGGCCTCGACACGCTTGCGGATGTCGGCCTCGGCCTCGTCCGGCGTGTCGTACCGCTTCTGGATCTCGAAGGCGACCTCGTTCGCCCCGCCATGCTTCGGTCCGCGCAGCGCGCCGATGCCCGCCGTGATCGCCGAGTGCATGTCCGATCCCGTTCCCGCCACCACCCGGCAGGCGAAGGTGGAGGCGTTGAACTCGTGCTCGGCATAGAGATTGAGGGAGGTGTGCATCGCGCGGACATGGCTCGCGGACGGCGGCACGCCATGGAGCAGGTGCAGGAAATGCCCACCGATCGTCTCGTCGTCGGTCTCCACATCGACGGCGCGGCCGTTATGGGCCCAGTGGAACCAATAGAGCAGCATCGAACCGAGGGAGGCGATCAGCTTGTCGGCGATGTCGCGCGCGCCGGGATGGTTGTGGTCGTCCTTCTCCGGCAGCGCGCAGCCGAGCGCCGAGACCCCGGTGCGCATCACGTCCATCGGATGCGCCGCGGCCGGCAGCGCCTCCAGCGCGTCCTTGACCGCCACGGGCAGGCCGCGCAGCGCCCGTAGTTTCGCCTTGTAGGCGCGCAGCTCGGCCGCGTTGGGCAGGGTGCCGTGGATCAGCAGATGGGCGATCTCCTCGAACTCCGCGGCTTCCGCGATGTCGAGGATGTCGTAGCCCCGGTAGTGCAGGTCATTGCCGGTGCGCCCGACGGTGCAGAGCGCGGTGTTGCCGGCGGTCACGCCGGACAGCGCCACGGATTTCTTCGGCCGGTTGGCGCCGGCGATGGGTGCGTCGCTCATGGGTCTTGCCCTCCTTGCTCAGAAAATGCCCGGCTTGGCCGCGATCAGCCGCCCGGCCGGCAGCGCCACGTTCAGCGCGGCGAGCTCGCCCGCCGGCAGGCGCGGCAGGTCCTGGACCATTTCGAGGAAGCGGTTCGACTCGCGCGCCGAGATCACGCCATCGGTCATCGTCAGGAACTTGCGGATATAATCGTCGCGGCCGAACGGGCGGGCGCCGTTCGGGTGGGCGTTCGCGACCGCGAGCTCATCGACCACGGTGCTGCCGTCGTCGAGCTCGATCTCCACCCTGCCGCCGAACGCCAGCTTGTCGGGGTCGGTCTCGTGGTAGCGCGCGGTCCAGGCCGGGTCCTCGCGCGTTTCGATCTTGTGCCACAGCCGCACCGTGTCGGCGCGCGCCGCGCGCCGGGGCGCGTAGCTGTCCACGTGGTGCCAGCGACCGTCCTGCAGCGCGACGGCGAACATGTACATGATCGAATGATCGAGGGTTTCCCGACTAGCCTTCGGGTCCATCTTCTGCGGATCGCCCGCCCCGGTGCCGATCACGTAGTGGGTGTGGTGGCTGGTGTGGATCGTGATGCGGCGCACCTTGTCGGTATCGGGCACGCGCGCGCGCATCCGGAACGCGAGGTCGATCAGCGCCTGGGCCTGGTATTCGGCGCTGTGCTCCTTGGTGTAGCTCGACAGGATGGCGCGCTTGGCTTCCCCCGGCTCGGGCAGCGGCACCTGATAGACGGCATCCGGCCCATCCAGCACCCAGGCGATCACGCTGTCCTCGCCTTCATAGATCGGGCTCGGCGCGCCCTCGCCGCGCATCGCGCGATCCACCGCCTCGACCGCCAGCTTGCCGGCATGCGCCGGGGCGAACGCCTTCCACGAACTGATCTCGCCCTTGCGCGACTGGCGCGTGGTGACGGTGACATGCACCGCCTGCTGCACCGCCTGGTAGATGGTCTCGGTCGGCAGCTTCAGGAGCGTGCCGATCCCCGCGGCCTGGCCGGCGGCGAGATGGGTGATGTGGTCGATCTTGTGCTTATGCAGGCTGATCGCGCGCACCAGATCGATATGGATCTCGTAGCCGGTGGCGATGCCGCGGATCAGGTCGCGCCCCGATCGGCCGAGCGTCTGCGCCACCGCCAGCACCGGGGGGATGTTGTCGCCCGGGTGTGAATAATCGGCGGCGAGGAACGTATCGTGCATGTCGAGCTCGCGCACCGCGGTGCCGTTCGCCCACGCCGCCCATTCCGGACTGACGCGCACGCGCGGCGAGGCGCCGAACACCAGCGCCCCATCGCGGCGGGCGTGCCCCAGCGCGGCGCCGCGGGCGGAGACGGGGGCGGAACGGTTGACCGAGGCGATGGCGACCGCCGCGTTGTCGATCATGCGGTTGACGATCATCGCGGTGACGTCGCGCTCGACCGCGACCTTGTCGGCGGCGACGGCGGCGATCTTCCAGGCGAGCTGGTCCTCGCGCGGCAGCGCCGCTCTGGAGGGATGAACCCGAACCTCGTGCAGCTTCATGCGGACGCTCCCCGGCGTTGGTTGGCTGGTCGCGTCTTCGTAAGGTTCCCGCCCGGCCCCGGCAAGTCACGGCCGGGGCGATGCGCAACGCGGCGCCGTGACACTATTATATATATGTGACGCGCGCCGCCGGCGCGTGTCAGCCGCCCTCGTGCCAGGTGCGTCCGTCGCGCTCGATCAGCCCGATCGCCGCACTCGGTCCCCAGGTGCCGGCGGCGTACGGACGCGGGGCGTCGCCGCGCGCGGCCCAGGCCTCCAGCAGCGGCTCGGCCCAGGACCAGGCTGCCTCCACCTCGTCGCGGCGCATGAACAGGGTGGCGTTGCCGCGCACCGTGTCCATCAGCAACCGTTCGTACGCGTCGGGATAGCGCAGGCCGAACGCCTGCTCGAAACTGATATCGAGCGCGGTGGGCGCAAGACGCAGCCCGCCCGGGCCGGGTTCCTTGGTCATCATCGCCAGCTGCATCCCCTCCTGCGGTTGCAGACGGATCACCAGCCGGTTCGCCTCCAGCGCCGCGCCGGGGAACAGCGACAGCGGCACGGCGCGGAACTGCACCACGATCTCCGAAACCTTGTGCGGCAGCCGCTTGCCGGTGCGCAGGTAGAACGGCACCCCGGCCCAGCGCCAGTTGCGGATTTCCACCTTCAGCGCGACGAAGGTCTCGGTCGTGCTGCGCCGCCCGTCGCCAAGGTCGGCCAGGTAGCCCGGCACGCGCGCGCCGTCGATCGCGCCGGAATCGTACTGGCCACGCACGGTATGGCTGGCAACCCGCTCCGGCGTCATCGGCGCCAGCGCGCGCAGCACCTTGAGCTTCTCGTCGCGCACCGGATCGGCCTCCAGCGAGCCGGGCGGCTCCATCGCGATCAGGCAGAGCAGTTGCAGCATGTGGTTCTGCACCATGTCGCGCAGCGCGCCGGCGCTGTCGTAATAGGCGCCGCGGCCCTCCAGGCCGACCGTCTCGGCCACCGTGATCTGCACGTGCTCGATCACGTCGGCGTTCCACAGCCGCGCGAAGATCGCGTTGGCGAAGCGCAGCGCCAGCAGGTTCTGCACCGTCTCCTTGCCCAGGTAGTGATCGATCCGGAAAATCTGCGTCTCGGCGAACACCGCGCCGACCTCGTCATTGATGACCCGCGCGGAAGCCAGATCGTGGCCGATCGGTTTTTCCAGCACGACGCGGCTGGCGGGGCTGGCGAGGCCGGCGGCGGCGATGTTGCGGCAGATCGGGCCATACAGATCGGGCGCGGTGGCCAGGTAGAAAACCCGGACGCGCTCGGGGTCCAGCACCGCCGCCAGCCGCTCCCACCCGCCATCCGCCCGCGCGGCATCGAGGCGGACATAGAACAGCGATGCCAGGAAACGATCGACCGTCGCCGCCTCGCGCGCTTCTTGCGGCACATGGGCGGCGAGCGCGCCCGCCGCGCGCTCGCGGAAGGCGGCGTCGTCAAGCTCGGAGCGGGCGGCGCCGATCACCCGCGCGCCCGGCGGCATCTGCCCGTCGCGGAACCGCCAGTACAGCGCCGGCAGCAGCTTGCGCAGGGTCAGGTCGCCGGTGGCACCGAACACGACGGCGTCGAACAGGGCGACGGGAATGATCGTGGCGGCCATGCTGCGCGCTCCCGCGGTGGCGGGCGGCGATGCCGCGCCCGCGATCTGTTGGTTGGCGCAGCCCTATCGGGTTGCGTCGTGGGCGACAACCGCCAGGATTGCCCCGGCCGGCATATCGCGGGTGCGCGACAAGGCGCTATGCTGTCGCCATGCGCCGCGCGATCCTGGGTGTGAGCAGCGTCGTCCTGCTGGCCGTCGTCGGCGGGGTCGTGATCCATGTCCGGCGCACCGTGGTGCCACCCGGGTGCCGGGATCCGCGCGTGGTGGCGATCGTGCGCCGGATCCTGATCACGCGCGCGCATTTGCCCCCCGTGCTGCGGCTGCGCCATGTCATCACCCGCGCCGGCGGGCCGCTCGCGTTCCGCTTCGTCTGCGACGCCAGCCTGGGCGGCCTCGCCCATCAGGTGCTGGCGGGGCCGCGTCCCGGCGGCGTGCACTACGTCACCAGCCTGGCCGGGCCGGATCATCGGCTGGCCATCACCGTGCGTCTGGTTCCTCTTCTGCAGTGGGTCGCCGTGCCATGAACCACCGAAGCCTGATCGTCGCTTGCGCCCAACTGGGTCCGATCCAGCGCGCCGAACCACGCGCCGTCGCGGTGGCGCGGATGGTGCGGCTGATGGAACGCGCCCGGGCGCGCGGCGCGGAGTTCGTCGCCTTCCCCGAGCTCGCGCTCACCACGTTCTTCCCGCGCCATTACCTGGAGCGGATCGAGGACGCGGATGCCTGGTTCGAGACATCGATGCCGTCCGACGAAACCGCGCCGCTGTTCGCCGCCGCGCGCCGGCTGGGCGTCGGGTTCCATCTCGGCTACGCCGAACGCGTGATCGAGGCCGATGCGACCGGGCGCGCGCGCCCGCGCCGCTTCAACACCGCGATCCTGGTCAGCCCGGCGGGCGATATCCTGCTGAAATACCGCAAGGTGCATCTGCCCGGCCACGCCGAATACGATCCCCGCCGCAACGTCCAGCACCTGGAGAAGCGCTATTTCGAGGTCGGCAATCTCGGCTTCCCGGTGATCCGCGCGCCGATGGGCGCCCTGCCGGGCGTCAATCTCGGCATGATGATCTGCAACGACCGGCGCTGGCCGGAAGCCTGGCGCGTGCTGGGCCTGCAAGGCGTGGAGCTGGTGGCGCTCGGCTACAACACGCCCTCGCTCAACCAGGAGGCGGGCGGGTTCGAGGCGCATCATCTGCGCGTGTTCCACTCCCATCTCTCGATCCAGGCCGGGTGCTATCAGAATGCCTGCTTCGCGGTGGCGACCGCGAAGGCGGGCACCGAGGACGGATGCGAGCTGTTCGGCCATTCGATCATCGTCAATCCCCAGGGCGAGATCATCGCCCAGGCGGGGACCTGGGACGACGAGGTCATCACCGCCGAATGCGATTTCGCCATGTGCACGCTGGGCCGGACGACGATCTTCGATTTCGCCAAACACCGGCGGCCGGAGGCGTATGCGCCGATCACCGGACAGGTGGGGGCGGTGGAACCGCCCGTGTGGGGCGACCCCGGCGCCTGATCGCCTGATCGCCGGCGCCTGATCCCCTGATCGCCTGATCGCCCGATCGCCTGATCGCCCGATCGCCTTATCG
>JAKAZN010000109.1:6208-6581 GCA_021815835.1 Pseudomonadota bacterium | reverse complement strand
GCGCCTACCGGCAAGCCGGGCGGGGTGATGATGTTCCACGGCAACCTGGTGCACGGCTCGGCGGGCAACATCACGCCCTATCCGCGCAAGATCGTGTATCTGACGCTGAACGCGGTCTCGAACCACATCCGCACGCCGACCCGGCCGGACTGGATCGCGCATCGCGATTTCACGCCGATCGTGCCGGTGGCGGATGACGCGCTGGCGCGGCTGGCGGCCGGCTTCGCGCGCGCCGCTGAGTAGGGTACGGGACGCGCGGGTGGCGCGCCGCCCGCGCTTCCTCGGCCTGATCCGCCGTCTCGGTCCCGGCCTCGTCACCGGCGCGGCCGACGACGATCCGTCGGGCATCGTCACCTATGCCCAGGCCGGCGCG
>JAKAZN010000109.1:0-6198 GCA_021815835.1 Pseudomonadota bacterium | reverse complement strand
GCGGCGTTCGGCTACGGCCTCGGCTGGGCGGTGGTGCTCACGCTCCCGTTCATGGTCGCGGCGCAGGAAATGAGCGCGCGCATCGGCCGCGTCACCGGCGCGGGGGTGGTGGGCGCGCTTCGCCTGCACGCGCCGCGCCCGGTGGTGCTCGGGCTCGTCGGCCTGCTGGTGGTTGCGAACGTGGTCAATCTCGGCGCCGATATCGGGGGCATGGCCGAGGTCGCGCGCATGCTCGCCGGCGGACCCGGCTGGGCCTGGGCCGGCGTGATCGCCGTCTTCTGCGTGATCACCGAGATCTGGGTGGCCTACAGGCGCTACGTCGTGTTCCTGAAATGGCTGACCCTGGCGCTGCTCGCCTATGTCGCGCTCCTGTTCGTGATCCACGTGCAGTGGGGCCAGGTGCTGGTCGCGGTGCTGATCCCGCATGTCGCGCTCACCCGCGACGCGCTGACGATGCTGGTGGGCGTGCTCGGCACCACGATCAGCCCGTACCTGTTCGTCTGGCAGGCCGCCGAGGAGGTGGAGGACATGCTGATCTCCCGCGATCCGCGCCCGCTGCGCGACCGCGGCGAGGACGGGGCCGACGAGATCGGCCGCATCGATGCCGATACCTGGGCCGGAATGACCTATTCCAATGTCGTCTCGTTGTCGATCATCATCGGCACCGCCGCCACCCTGCACACGCACGGCATCCTTACCATCGACACCGCCGGGCAGGCGGCCAAGGCGCTGGAGCCGATCGCCGGGCGCTTCGCGATGCTGATCTTCGCGCTCGGCGTGCTCGGCACCGGGCTGCTCGCGGTGCCGGTGCTGGCCGGGGCCACCGCCTACGCGCTGGGCGAGGCCGCGGGCTGGCGCGTCGGGCTGGGCCGCAAGGCGGGCGACGCGCGGGCGTTCTACGCCACCATCGCCGCGGCGACCCTGCTGGGCGCGGGGATCGTGGTCTCGCCGATCGATCCGATGCGCGCGCTGGTCTGGGCCGCGGTCATCAACGGCGCGGTGGCGGGACCGGTGATCGTGGCGATGGTGGTGCTGGGGTCGTTACGGAGCGTGATGGGAAACTTCGTGCTTCCGGCCTGGCTGCGCGTGCTCGGCTGGGCCACCGCGGTGTTGATGGTCGCGGCCACGATCGGGATGCTGGTGCTGTAGAGCGCGATCGCATCCCGTCATTTCCGCGCCGCGATCACCGCGTCGAACGCCGCCCCCAGTGCTGCGATCGGCGGGCGGGTTCCGGTGAACAGCGCGAAGGCGTCGGCGGCCTGGTGGATGGTCAGCGCCCGCCCGGTGACGGTGCGCGCCCCGGCGGCGCGGGCCGCGGTCAGCAGCGGCGTGACCAGCGGGTAATAGACCACGTCGGCGACCCAGAGATCGGGGCGCAGCAGCGCGGCCGGGACAGGGGAATCGCGGTTGGGCAGCATCCCGACCGGGGTGGCGTTGACCACGCCGGCCGCGCCCTGCAGGGCCTCGGCAAGATCGGTGCCGGCGGTCCCGCCGGTGTCGCGGGCCAGGCTCGCGGCCTTTTCCTTGTCCTGGTCGAGGATGCGCAGATCGCGCACCCCGAGGCGGGCCAGCGCGAAGCCCGCGGCGCGGCCGACCCCGCCGGCGCCCACCAGGACCACGGGGCCGGCGGCGGGATCGGGGATGTCCTCGGCGATGGCGGCGGCGAAGCCGGTGGTGTCGGTGTTGTAGCCGGTGAGTTTGCCATCCTTCGCCACCACCGTGTTGACCGCGCCGATCGGGGCGGCCTCGGGGGCGATCGCGTCGAGCAGGGGCAGCACGGCTTCCTTGTAGGGGAAGGTCACGTTGACGCCGGCGAAGCCCATGCGGCGGACGCCTTCGAGCAGGGTGCGCAGCAGGGCGGCGTCCGCGCCGGGGACTTCGATGAGTTGGTAGTGGACGCGGATGGAGGTGGCCGCGCCGGCGGCCTCGTGCATGGCGGGCGCGGCGGAATGGGCGATCGGGGCGCCGATCAGGCCGAGCAGGGCGCGGCGGTCTTGCATGGCTGGTCTCCTGGACGAGGCGGCGGGGGCGCGCAGAGTGGCGGCGGGCGGGCGGGGCGGCAAGCCGGGGGTATCGTGCCGATAGCGCATCGATTGCGCTGGATCAATGCGCCGGGGCGCGGGGCCGCGGGACGAATGGCGCGACCCAGCCCGGCGCGTGCACGCGGGGCATCGTGGAGGCAACGCCCATGACCTACCAGGATCCCGCCTGTGCCTATTGTCCCTCCAGCGTGCGGGCCTGCCGCCTTGGGGAGGCGGAGGCGCGCGGCCCCGGCTTCTGCCCGACCAAGGTCGATGCCGCGACGCAGGAGCACGCGCACGCGCTTTACGACGATCCGGAGACCAGGCGGGTGTCCCAGGTCGCCGCCGTGGTGGAATCCGCCGGCTACTGCCAATGGACGCGGGTGGAGGAGGTGGTGGAGTTCGCCAAACGCATGGGCTACCGCAAGATCGGCATCGCCAACTGCATCAGCTTCGTCGATCAGGCCTATGTGCTGTCGGGGATTCTGGAAAGCCACGGGTTCGAGGTGGTCTCGGTCGCCTGCAAGAACGGTTCCATTCCGAAGGAGGAGATCGGCATCCGTGACGACGAGAAGATCCGGCCCGGCCAGTTCGAGGCGCTGTGCAACCCGGTGGCCCAGGCCGAATTGCTGAACGCGCATGGCTGCGAGTTCAACGTGGTGATGGGCTTGTGCATCGGCCATGACAGCCTGTTCTTCAAATACGCCAAGGGGCTGAGCACGGTGCTGGTGGCGAAGGACCGGGTGCTGGGGCACAACCCGGTGGCGGCGCTCTATCTGGCGGACACCTATTACAGCCGGATCTGGGGTCCGGACCGGCCGGGCAAGCCGCCGAAACTGCCACCCAAGGGGCGGGGCGCGGCGGGCTGAGCTTGCGTCCCGAAGCCTGCTCGCGGCGTCGCCGCCGGCCGGCTACCAGACCATCCACGCCGCGCTCACCGAGATCGCCGCCAGCCCTGCGTACGGCAGGAACCACGCGCCCAGCGCGGTGACCGCCGCGCCGAAGGCGAACGGCACCAGCATCACGCCCGCGAACATCATCGCGGTGCCGAGCCCGGTCGCTTCCGTCCGCCGCGCCCCGCCCAGCCGCGCATATTCCGCGTAGGCGACGCCGGTGAAGCCGCTCGCCGTCAACCCTCCGAACACCGCCACCGCCAGCACCGCGCCCCATGGCCAGTCTGGGCCGAACTTTCCGGTCAGCAGCGCCGCCACCGCCATCGCCACGCCCAGCAGCGCCAGCAGCCGACCGGGCGCGAGGAACCGGTCCGCCACCCAGCCCCAGACCGGCCGGCTGGCGGATCCCGCCACCTGATACAGCGCCAGCGCCACGCCGGCGCGCACCAGATCGACCTTCACCACGGAGGTGAGCTGCACCGTCATGAAGGCGATGAAACAGAGTTGCACGCCGGAATAGACGAAGGC
Source organism: Pseudomonadota bacterium (assembly GCA_021815835.1). Classification (GTDB taxonomy): domain Bacteria; phylum Pseudomonadota; class Alphaproteobacteria; order Acetobacterales; family Acetobacteraceae; genus JAJZVS01. Next base: position 2,756 of record JAKAZN010000109.1, on the reverse strand, counting down.
CACCACCGACAGGCGGCGCAGCGCGCGGTCCTCGTGCAGCAGTTTCAGCGGCTGCAGCAGGCTGCGACCCCAGAGCGGCCACGCCGGATCGCGGTCGGTATCCCAGGCCCGGCGCGCGGGTTGCAGCAGGATCAGCAGCCCGACCACGGGCACCAGTTCCACCAGCAACGTCCCGCGCCAGCCGATCCAGCCGACCAAGGGCGGGACGAACAGCGCCCCCAGCACGCCGCCCAGCGGCACGCCGATCTGGCGCAGCGACATCACCAGGTTGAACACAGTTCGCGGTGTTTGCGGCACCAGCAGATGCGTGCTCGCCGGCGCAATCGCGCCATACGCCAGACCCAGCACCACCGCCCCGAGCGCCAGCCCGCCCACGCCCCCGCTTGCGCCGATCAGCAGCATCGCCGTGACCGCGATCAAGGTCACCTGCGTGACCCGCACCGCGCCATAGCGATGCACGTAGCCCGGCGAAAGCAGCGCCGAGCCGATGCCGACGCCATAGACCAACGAGACGAACGTCCCCACCAGCGCGCCCGGCACCTGCAGGTCGCGCGCGATCTCGGGCGCCGCGGTGGGCACGGAAAACAGCGCCATGGTCGCGAAGGTCTGCACCGCGAGCGTCGCCACCAGCGGGCGCACCGGCATCCGGCGAAATGCGCGTAGGGTGGAGGGGGGCGGGGCGATCGCGGCGAGATTCGGGGCCGGCTCGGGTGGCGTCATGCGCCGCGCACCCCGCCATACATCGCCCAGCCGCGGGCGGCGTCCCAGCCGGCATCGACGATGATGTTTGTCCCCGTGATCGCCGAGGCGCGATCGGACAGCAGGAACTCGATCGTTTCGGCGACCTCGTTCGGCTCGACGCAGCGGCCGAGCGCCGTGAACTGGCCGGGATCGCCCGCGTAGCGCGCGCCGGCCTGGCGGCGGGCGAGCACGCGCGCGACCAGGGTGACGCCGGGGGAGACGGCGTTCACCCGCACGCCGGCGCGGCCCCATTCGCCGGCAAGCGATTGCGCCAGGTTGATGACGGCCGCCTTGGTCGGCCCATAGGCATGGAGCGGCGTGCCGCCGAGGCCGATGATCGAGGCGATCGCAACGATCGATCCCGCGCCGCGCGCGGCCATCCGCGCCCCGAACGCGCGGGCCGCGAAGAACACTCCGTCCAGATTGACGCGCATGATGCGGTCCCAATCCTCGGGGCGGGTCTGGTCGGGTGGCACGGGGTCCTGGAACGTGCCGGAGGAGATCACCAGCGCATGCGGAGCGTCGTATTCGGCCTCGATGCGCGCGGCGAGGGCTTCGAGGGACGGGAGGTCGGTCACGTCCGCGTGGAAGGCGCGGCCCTGCAGTTCGGCGGCGATCTCGTTCGCGCGGTTGGTGTCCTTGTCGAGGATCGCCAGCCGCCAGCCGCGCGCGGCCATCAGCCGCGCGGTCGCCGCGCCGATGCCGTTGGCCCCGCCGATGACGACGGCGAGGCGGGCGTGTCCGGTCTGGTCCATGCGGGAGCGCCTTCAAACATTCGGGGGCTGGGAACGCGCCTCGTCGGGGTGGCCGAGTCCTACTCCCGGCCTCGGCAGGCCACAAACGGGGCGCGCTCAGCGGCAGCCATGCGCCGCGCGATAGCCGGCCGCGCTGGCGGCCGCGGCGGAGGGGAAGGACACGCGGTTGGCGGGCGCGATGCGGTCGTAATAGGGGCAGCCGGGCCATTGGTAGATCATGCTGTTGCGGTTGCCGCGCACCGGCCCCACCGGCCCGGCGCCGGCGTTCGGGCGCGCCGGCGGCGCGGCTGCGACGGTAGGCCGCGCCAGCGGCGAGGCGGGGGGCGCGGTCAGCGGACGCGCGCGGCCCTCGGCCACCCGCCAGTTGCGCGCGTACAGCGCGGCCAGCGCGGGATCGCGGATCAGCAGCAGGTTCTCGGCATTCCGGTGCTCGGCCGACCAGGTGTAGTTGAAACTGCCGGTCAGCACCGTCGCGTCATCGACGATCGCGATCTTGTCGTGCATCAGCCCCGGCACCGTATCGACCCGCAGCGGAATCCCGGCGGCGCGCAGGCGCGCGACCGCGGCGGCATCGTGCGGGTCCTCACGCAGCTGCGAGCGATCGACGATCGCGCGCACATCCACCCCGCGCTTGCGCGCGCGGATCAGCGCGGCGACGATCGGGCGGGCGGTCAGCGTGTAGATCTGAACCCGGATCGTCCGCCGCGCGGCATCGAGCGCGCCGACCAGCGTTGCTGTCGGGTCGCAGGCTCCGGGGATCGGCGGGGCGAAGCAGGCGGTGATCGTGGCGGCCCGACCCGGCTCGGGCGCGGCCAGCAGCAGCAGGCACAGGACGGGCGCGATCAGGCGCCGGACGGGGATTGGCATGCACGGCGGCTCCGACGGGGTAGGGGAGCCTAGGCTGCGCCCGGGCGCGGGGCCATGATCGGGGTGCCTGCGGCTGGCGATCCAAGGCCCGAGCCGCGCGCGGGCCACGATAGCGTCCGTCTACGCAAGGCGGGCTGCACATACGCCGGCATTGCAGCGCAGACCGGGTTGAGCCGCATCGGCGTGTTCGACATCTGCAAGCGTCACACTGAAGCCGGGGCGATGGCTCGGCGTGATGCGCCGAGTGGCCGCAAGACGGCGGACGTTCGATTGCTGACGGCGGCGCAAGAGGCCGTGGTGCGCAAGCAGGGCGCCGAACTCATGTGACAGCGGGTGACACCCCTGGGTTTCGTCGATTCGATGCGGCTTTCCCGATTCGGAGCCGCGTTCATG
>JAKAZN010000108.1 GCA_021815835.1 Pseudomonadota bacterium | reverse complement strand
CGGAGTCGCTCGCCGCGCTGAAGCCCGCGTTCCGCAAGGCCGGCACGATCACCGCCGGCAATGCGCCGGGTCTGAACTCCGGCGCCGCCGCGATGGTGGTGGCCGAGGCGGACTGGGCCGCGCGCCACGGGCTGCGGCCGATGGCGCGGCTGGTGTCCTACGGGATCGGCCTGGCCGAGGATGTGGTGAACGTCGAGGGCGCCGCCATCGCGCATGGCCACCCGATCGGCGCTACCGGCGCGGTGCCGACCACGCGGCTGCTGCACGCGATGGAGCGCGACGGCATCCGGCGCGGGGTCGCCACCTTGTGCATCGGCGGCGGCCAGGGCATTGCGCTTGCGCTGGAACGTCTGGCGTAGCGGAGACCGGACATGACAACTCTGAAGGGACGGTGATGCGATCCCTGACCCGGCACGGCGAAACCCATCTGGTCTCGCGCATCGGTTGGTTGCGCGCGGCCGTGTTGGGGGCCAATGACGGGATCGTCTCCACCGCCAGCCTGATTGTCGGGGTGGCCGCCGCGGCGGCAACGCGCAACGACATCCTCGTCACCGGTGCCGCGGGCCTGGTCGCCGGGGCGATGTCGATGGCCGCGGGCGAGTATGTCTCGGTCAGCTCCCAATCCGACACCGAGCGGGCCGATCTCGCCCGCGAACGGCAGGAGCAGCGCGACGACCCCGTGGCCGAGCACGCCGAACTTGCGGCGATCTATGTCGGGCGCGGGCTGGACCGCGATCTTGCCGTGCAGGTGGCCCGGCAATTGATGGAAAGGGACGCGGTGGGATCGCATGCGCGCGATGAGCTGGGCATGTCCGAGGTCACCACGGCGCGCCCCGTTCAGGCGGCCCTGACCTCCGCCGCGAGCTTCGCCGCCGGCGCCGCGTTGCCGGTGCTGGTGGTCGTCGTGACGCCGGTCGCATGGCTGCTGCCGTCCGTGCCCGTCGCGTCGTTGTGCCTGCTGGCGCTGCTGGGCGCGGTCGGCGCGAAGACCGGGGGGGCGCCCATCCTGCGTGGCACCGTCCGAGTCACCTTCTGGGGCGCGCTGGCAATGGCGCTGACCGCCGGCATCGGCGCCGTGTTGGGCACCGCGGTCTGATCGTGGAAAGACTTTCCCGCCGCCAACGGAGGCCGATGCCCGAATGCCACCTGACGCACCGGCCATGCTGAGCCGATCCCGGATCATCATCGGTGCCGTGCTGTTGCTGGCCCTTGCCGCCGGCGGCTTCGCGTGGTTTCGTCTGGATCGTCCCGCCGCCGCCGATACGCTCACTTTGTACGGCGATGTGGATATCCGCGAGGTCCAGCCCGCGTTCAACGATTCCGGCCACATCACGCGAATGGCGGTGCAGGAGGGCGCGGTAGTGAAGCGGGGCGAGCTGCTCGCCACGCTGGACGACACCCGCTACGTCGCCGGCCTGGCGCAGGCGAAGGCGCAGATGGCGAACGCCCAGCAGGCGCTGGCCAAGCTGCTCGCCGGGTCGCGCCCGGAGGAGATCGCCCAGGCCAAAGCGACGATGGACGCGCTGGAGGTGGCCTACCGGAACGACGACGTCAATTACCGCCGCGCGATCGCGCTCGCCAAGACCAGCGCCGGGACGATCCAGCAGCGCGACGACGCCAAGGCGGCCCTCGATGCCGCGCGCCAGCAATACGAGGCCGCGCGGCAGACCTGGATCCTGGCGGTGAAAGGCCCGCGCGTGGAAGACATTGCCGCCGCCCGCGCCGCCTGGCAGGCGGCCGAGGCGGCGGTGGCGCTGGCGCAGCGGGAATTCGACGATACCAGGCTCTACGCCCCCTCCGACGGCGTGGTGGAGGACCGTATCCTGGAGCCGGGGGACATGGCCTCTCCGTCCACGCCGGTGTTCACCATCGCGCTGCCGAGCCCGCTCTGGGTGCGCGCCTATGTGCCGGAAAGCGATCTCGGCCATGTCCGGCCCGGCATGGCGGCCGAGGTCAGCACCGACAGCTACCCCGGGCGCGTCTATCACGGCTGGATCGGCTATCTCTCGCCCACCGCCGAGTTCACCCCGAAGACGGTGGAGACGCCCGAGTTGCGCACCGCGCTGGTCTATCAGCTGCGCGTCTATGTCTGCGACGCGCGCGGCGAGCTGCGGCTTGGGATGCCAGCGACCGTGCGCATCGACCTTGCGGCGAAGCCGGCCAAGGCCCCGCCGGGTTGCGTGCCGGGCGATGCCGGACACTGACCCCGGACCGGCGGTGCGTCTGGCCGGCGTGCGCCGCCGCTTTCACGCCGGCAAGCGTGTGGTCACGGCGTTGGACGGGATCACGGCCGAGGCGGCGCGCGGCGCGGTGACCGGGCTGGTCGGCCCGGACGGGGCGGGAAAGACCACCCTGATGCGGCTGATCGCCGGCCTGCTGCGCGCCGATGCCGGGCGTATCGAGGTGCTGGGGATCGATGTCGCGCGCGATCCGCTGTCCGTGCAGGCCCGGCTCGGCTACATGCCGCAACGATTCGGCCTGTATGAAGACCTCAGCGTGGCCGAGAATCTCGACCTCTATGCCGATCTGCAGGGCGTGTCGCCGGATCGGCGCCCCGCGCGCTACGCCGAGCTGCTGCACATGACCGGGCTCGGCCCATTCACCGGGCGCATGGCGGGGCGGCTGTCGGGGGGAATGAAGCAGAAGCTGGGGCTGGCCTGCACCTTGGTGCATCCGCCCGACCTGCTGCTGCTGGACGAGCCCACCGTCGGCGTCGATCCGGTGTCGCGGCGGGAGTTGTGGCAGATCATCGACCATCTGACCCGCGAGGCGCAGGTGACGGTGCTGTTCAGCACCGCCTATCTGGACGAGGCGGAACGTTGCGACAGCGTGCTGCTGCTCCACGAGGGGCAACTCCTCGGCCACGGTCCGCCCGGGCAGTTCACCGCCGAGATGGCCGGCCGCAGCTTCCTCGCCACGGCTTCGCTCGGACGGCGGCGCTTGCAGGCACGGCTCGCGGCCATGCCCGGGGTGATCGATGCGGTGATCCAGGGCAGCCGGGTGCGGGTGATCACGGCCGAGGCGGTGCCGCCGGTTGCCGCCGGGCTGTTTGCCGAAGCCCCGGACCTGGTGTTCACCCCGACCCCGCCGCGGTTCGAGGACAGTTTCGTGGCCCGGCTGCGAGCGCGGGATGGCCTGGCACCGCCCGCCCTGCCGACGCCCGCTCGCCCGCTTGCGGGAGAGGGAGGGGTGACGGGCGATGTGATCGTGGTCGCCCGTCTCACCCGCCGCTTCGGCGCCTTCGTCGCGGTGGACGACGTGAGCTTCACCGTCGCGCGTGGCGAGATTTTCGGCCTGCTCGGTGCCAACGGGGCCGGCAAATCCACCACCTTCCGCATGTTGTGCGGCCTGCTGCCGCCCACGTCCGGCACCTTGCGCGTGGCCGGCTTCGATCTGCGCGGCGCGGCGGCGTCGGCGCGCGGGCGGATCGGCTACATGGCGCAGAAATTCTCCCTCTACGGCGATCTGTCGGTGGCGCAGAACCTGCGTTTCTTCTCCAGCGCCTATCGCCTGACCGGCGCCCACCAGCGCGCGCGCGTCGCGTGGGCCGAGACCGAGTTCGAGCTCGGCCCGATGCGTGACGCCACCGCGCGCGACCTGCCGCTCGGCTTCAAGCAGCGCCTGGCGCTGGCCTGCGCGCTGATGCACGAACCCGACATCCTGTTTCTCGACGAACCGACCTCCGGGGTCGATCCGCTGGCGCGGCGGGAGTTCTGGCGCCGCATCAACGCGCTGGCGGAACAGGGCGTCACCGTGCTGGTGACCACGCATTTCATGGAGGAAGCCGAATACTGCGACCGGCTGGTCATCATGGCACAGGGCGCGGTGCTGGCCGCCGGTGAACCGGAGGCGATCAAGCAAGGCGCGCGCACGGCGGCGCAGCCCGATCCCACCATGGAAGACGCCTTCATCGCGGTGATCGAGGCCGCGCAAGCGCCGGCGCAAGCGGCATGAACGCCGGCGCCCTCCGCCGCCTGTCCGGCCTGCTGCGCAAGGAGTCGCTGCAAATCTGGCGCGACCCCTCGGCGCTCGCGATCGCCTTCCTGCTACCCGCGGTGCTGCTGCTGATCTTCGGCTATGGCGTCTCGCTCGATGCCCGCAACGTGCCGATCGCGCTGGTGGTGCAACGGCCGGGCGCGCTCGCCGCCAGCTTCACCAGCCAGTTCGCGCGCTCCCCCTTTTTCCGCCCGCGTCGCTTCCTGACCATCCAGGACGCCGAGCGGGCGATGACGGCGCAGCTTGTGCAGGGCATCGTCTGGCTGCCAAGCGATTTCGCCCGCCGTGCCGAGGCCGGCGGCAGTTCCCCGATCGGCGTGATCGTCAACGGCGTGGACGCCAACGACGCGCGCATCATCGAGGGTTATGTGCAGCAGGTCTGGGCCACCTGGCTCACCGCGCGCGCGCAGGCGGCCGGCGGTGGCGCGGCCCTGCCGTTGTCGGTGGCGCCGCAGGTGCGCTTCAACCAGGCGGTCGATAGCCGCGACTACCTGGTGCCCGGCCTGATCGCGGTCATCATGACGCTCACCGGCGCGTTGCTGACCGCGCTGGTGATCGCGCGCGAGTGGGAACGCGGCACGATGGAGGCGCTGATGGTCACGCGCGTGACGATGCGCGAGATCCTCCTTGCCAAGCTGATCCCGTATTTCGTGCTGGGCATGGGCGGCATGGCGGCGTCGGTGGCGATAGCGGTGCTCCTGTTCGGCGTACCGCTGGAGGGCTCGGTCTGGGTCCTCACCGCCGCGTCCGGCCTGTTCATGCTGACCGCGCTCGGGATGGGGTTGGTGATCTCCAGCATTGCGCGCAATCAGTTCGTCGCCGGGCAGATCGCGATCATCACGACCTTTCTGCCGGCCTTCCTCCTCTCGGGGTTCGTGTTCGATATCAACTCCATGCCGCGTGTGGTGCAGATCATCACCCATATCGTCGCGGCGCGCTATTTCGTTGCTATTCTGCAATCCGTTTTCCTGGCCGGGAACGTGTGGTCGGTGATCCTGCCCAACGCCTTCGCGCTGGCGGTGATGGCGGCGATCTTCCTCGGACTGGCCCGCGCGATCACGCACAAGCGTCTGGACTGAGCGCGTGATCCGTCAGGTCCTTGCGCTGATCGTGAAGGAGCTGCTCGCGGTGCTGCGCGATGCGAAAAGCCGCATGGTGCTGATCGGCCCGCCGCTGATCCAGCTGCTGGTGTTTGGCTATGCGGCGACTTTCGATCTCAATCACGTGCCGGTGGCGATCTACGACCAGGACCGATCCGCGGCCTCGCGCGACCTGGTGGCCCGCTTCCTCGGCGCGCCCAGCTTCCAGCTGGTGGCGATGCTGCGCAGTGATCGGCGGATCGACGCGTTGCTCGATAGCCGCCAGGCGCAGTTGGTGCTGGTGATCGATCGACGCTTTACCCATGACCTGCTGACCGGCCAGGCCGCGCCGGTGCAGGCCATCGTCGATGGCCGCAACTCCAACACCGCGCTGCTGATCGAGGGCTACGCGAACACGATCCTGACCGATTTCTCCCTGAACTGGGGCGCCGATCACGGCCGCCCGGCGCCGCCGGCGGTGCTCGACATGCGCGCCCGCTACAATCCCAGCCTCAGTTCGCGCTGGTTCATCGTACCCGGGATCGTGGCGCTGCTGACGCAGGTCGTGACGTTGCTGGTGGTGGCGTTGTCGGTGGCGCGCGAGCGCGAGACCGGCACCTTCGATCAGCTTCTGGTGACGCCGCTGCGCCCGATCGACATCCTGCTGGGCAAGGGGCTGCCGGGATTGCTGATCGGGGTGTTCGAGGCCTCGGTGATCATCGCCGCGGCGGTGTGGTGGTTCGATGTGCCGCTGCGCGGGGGTTTGCTGCCGCTGTATCTGGGCCTGTTGCTGTTCGTGGTAGCCGTGACCGGGATCGGCCTGATGATCTCGTCGTTGGCGGCAACGCAGCAGCAGGCGTTGCTGGGGGCATTCCTGTTCATGGTGCCGTCGATCATCCTGTCGGGCTTCGCCACGCCGATCGCCAACATGCCGGTCTGGGTGCAGGATCTGACTCTGCTCAATCCGATGCGCTACTTCCTGGTGATCGTGCGCGCGGTGTTTCTGCAGGGCGCGGATACGCGGATGCTGACGTCGCAGTACTGGCCGATGGCGGCGATCGGCGGCGCAAGCCTGGTCGCCGCCGCCTGGCTGTTCCGCAAACGGACGGTCTGATGGCGCATCAGTGGGATGCGGGCACCGGAAGCCGACCGGTGTGCAAGGTGATCCATTTGCTGCCGTTCGACCAGTGCACGAGCAGCGCGATCAGCCCGTCGCCGCGCGCCGCCGCGGCGATGGCGCGGGCCACGACGCCGGGATCCGTTGCCGGCTTGCCTTCCACATTCTCGATCACGACGCCGATCCGCAGGCCGCTTCCATAGGCTTCCGACATGGGATCGATGGCGGCCACCAGCACCCCTTGCGCCGATCCGGTTTCATAAGTGGTGCGCGCGAGGGGCGTCAGCGGCGCCAGCAAAAGGCCAAGCTGCGGCGGGATCGGCGGCGGCGGGCGCGTAATCGTGCTGCCGGTAGCGGACGCCGGCGCACCCATCCCCGGCCAGACCTGGACGGTGACGGCGACCCGCCGCATCCG